>DATDGP010000049.1:0-7721 GCA_036522035.1 Terriglobales bacterium | reverse complement strand
AAGCGTCCTGAGGTCCGTGCCGCGCTGGTGGCGCGAATGAAGTACGGTGATCTTCATAAGGTGAATGTGGAAGACCCCGCCAAGCAGCAACAACAAGCGGTCGACGCGTTGCGCATCATCCGGGCGCGGCAGTCGGAGTATGCCAATGCACATCCCGATGAAGGCTATGCCTGCCGGTTAGGCCAACTGGGCGAGCCACTCAATCCCGAAACCGAACTGGGCGGGCTGCTCGCACACTCGCATTACGGGATGGAGGTTGAACGATGCGGCACGGCCAAGGATATGTGGTACGTAGTGATTGCAACTTCACGGACCAACTATGCGTATTCCCCGTTTTATTGCATGGATTCAGGCGGTGTGATTTACAAGTACAACCCCGGCCGGATTAATGATGTGATCGGGCGGGTGATGGCGGTGAAGCCAGAGCTTTGCCCGCTGTACGGCGAGCGGGCGGAGCAATAACCGACGATGGATTCCGCGGACAATACCGCGCCGACGAACGCCGGCCCAGCCCGCTCCAGCCGCATGGCGTTCGCTGCCATAATCCTCAGTGTGTTCGCGTTTATTCTGCCGTTTGGCGTTGCCGCAGTCGTCCTGGGTCATTTGGCGGCTCGCCGGATCGACGCCAGCCGAGGCATGCTCAACGGCAAAGCAACCGCGCGAGCGGCGCTGATCATCGCTTATCTGCAGATGTCTCTGGTATTGGTGGTCGCGTTGGTTGGTTGGCAGCTATTCCACTTGACCGTGCGGGATTTTCGCCGCGATGCCTTGGTCCAGCGCGTTTTCCGCGACGCAGACTCCAGGGCACCTTTAGACGCCACCAGCGCGCGCGAAGAAGAAATCACGGCGCAAGCACTCACGATTCAGATTGTAGCCATCCAAGATCGCCACTATCGCGTGGGGCAGGGGTATCTTTGCAGTATTGGCGAACTGGTTCAAGCTGGGATCGAGGGCACGCCGGCAGAAAAGGAGGCGTTCAATGAGCGGCTACGCCAATCTGCCTACAACTTTGAGCTGAGTGTGTGCAGTTCGGGGAGTGATGGATCGCTTCTTGCTCGTTACGACCTGACGGGTGTACCTCGAACGCCGCGCATGCCAACGGGGTCGGCGACCTACTGCGCCGATGAGACGGGTGCGGTAAAGCAGATGAGAGGAGGAACTTCGGTCGACTGCTTTGACCACGGCTACGTCATCGTGAAGCCTGCCAAACCCGACGTGGAGAACCCTCCCAGCGTGGCAAGTCCGGTAAAGTAGCTGGCCTGTGTCGTCCCGCCAATCGCACCGCACCACCGGTTCGATCAAGGAAAAATACGTTGCAGGGTTGGCCTCTTCTACGACGGATGGCAGCAGCGACAGTGTCACTGCGCTCGCGACAAATAGACGCCCTCGGCCGTATCCACTTTGATTTTTTCGCCTTCGTTGATAAAGGGCGGCACCTGCACCACCAGGCCGGTCTCGGTGGTGGCGGCCTTGGTCACACTCGATGCGGTCGCGCTCTTCAGGCCGGGCTCGGTTTCGGTGACGGTAAGGATCACGGTTTGGGGCAGCTCGATGCCCACTGCCTTGCCGTCGAAAAACTCCACCTTGATTTCGAGATTAGCGATCAGGTAATCCACGGCGTCGCCAAGAATCTCTTTGGTGAGGTGGGTCTGCTCGTAGTTCGAAGTGTCCATGAAGTAATAGTTGTCGCCATCGGCGTAGAGGAACTGCATTTCGACTTCGTCGACTGTAACCTTTTCGATGGGATCAGGCGAGCGGAAACGGTGCTCGAACATGGCGCCGGTACGCAGGTTGCGCAGCTTGGCCTGGATGAAGGCGCGCAAGTTGCCGGGCGTGCGGTGCTCGACGGCGAACACAGAATGCAGATCATTGTTGTGCTTGATGATCATGCCGGGACGGAGTTGGGTGGCAGGGATCGACATCGCTTGAGAAACTCTCCTTAATACGATTGCGGTTTGCGGAGCCGGCGGAAGGCGGGGCAGGCCACAGTTCCACCGCCACGAAGGCTAAAGTGTTATTTTACACGCAGCTGCGGGGGAATGGAAACCGTAGGCGCTGGTTTGGCGTCTAAGTTGTGCCGTTTGCCTTGCCGGGGACTAGAATCGCACGGAGGCAGGCGGTGTTAGCCATTATTTGAAGTTGGCCGGGCAGCGCACACTGCCGGGCGGGAAAAGAGGTTTTTATGCGTTTGGGAAAGTATGAAGCTTCAGAAGACAGCCACATAGGCACGGCCGTCACGTTCTTGCTGATCGGGTTGGGAGCGGGCGCGCTGACCGCTCTGCTGCTCGCGCCCAAGACTGGCAGGCAGCTTCGCCGCGATCTGAAACGCGGTTTCGAAGACGCAAAAGACACAGTCGAGGATTGGGCCGACGAGGCCAAGGATCGTACCCGCGAAGCCAGCGACCGGCTGCGCGACGTGGCCAAGCGCAGCGTGGGCCTGGCGGAAGACTTGCGCGACACGGCTCGCGAAAAAGTGGAGCCTTTGCGGCGGGTCATCAGCCGCGACTAGTTACGCAACGAGTAAAACGGCAGGCGGCCAGCTCACCAGGTGACCAGGCGTCGCTTAACCAAAGGTCGCTTAACCAAAGACCGATGCGAAGAACCGTTTTAGACGATGCAGAAATGGCCGCTTCGCGGCCGGCGGGTCGACCACGGTTTCAAGGCGGATCCGGCGGGACGAGTCTTCCACCGGCAGACCAGCCACTTCTTGCACGAGCACGGCGGGTGGTCCCGCTGCCTTGTTCTTGGCGCTGAAGACAAACGGCACGTCTACCTGAATGTGGACTTCGCCCGGTTGTGGTGGCGGGAGGGGATCGGTTTCGGAGCCGTGCGAGGGCAGCGCCGCAGAAGCCAAAGAAGCTGATGAATCCCGGCCCGATGGATTGGCTTCGGGCACGTTTCGTGCCGGAGCGGACGGGCTGCCCAGCGTTGCCTTCTCAGCCAGAGTTGATTCGGGCGCGGGCGAGGGAACGGGCGTAGTCGCCAGCAGTGTAGCTGGGCGCGGCGGCGGGCAGCCGCATTCCAGGGGAACTTCGGCGTCCACCTTGTCGATTTGCCCGGAATGAAATACCACCTGCTCATCCGGCTTTACCTGGTAAATGCGATCGCCCATCAGCTCAGACACGATGGCGGAAGCCGTGTTTCCCATGAGCGCCCGCACGCAGGTGTTGCCGTGAGCGTCGGCGCTGACGGCGTAGTGGAACTCTCCTGGTCCGGCGAAGAGGATGCGGAAGTCGGGAGTGAGGACGGTATCGGCGGCCTCGCCGAGCGAGTAGTGGGTTTCCAGCGCTCCGCTGCTCATGCCCAGCATCAATGCATTGCTCTTCGAGGGCGTCACCGACACGGTGGTGCCCGGGCAGACGCGAATTTCCCCTCCCCGCGACAAAGCGAGAATGGCGGTTTCTGAGCCTGCCTCAACCGAAGCGCCAGCGCCGATGCGGTGTCCGGCCAGCACTACCGACCCAGTGCCGCCGGTCACCGGCACCACGGCAGGCGCATTCGCCTTAGCCAGCATGGCCGCTACCGGCGGCAAAACTGGCTTCTTGGCGGCATTCTCATCCCCGGCAGGCTGCAGGCGAATCATCAGCCGGTTCCCGGCTGCATCCCAGGTGTAGGCCAGAGGCGCGATCAAATCCACGACGATTCGACTCACCGGAGGCTTTTGACGGTATTGCTCGCTGCGGATCGCGATGATTCCTTCCTGCTTCACCGCGATGCGCTTTTCTACCGGACCCATCTGGGCATCGGGCAAATCAATAATCAAGCGCGGCGGTTTGTTTGCGCTTTGAATGGTGGGCACTATCGGGCGTGAAGCTATGATTTCAAGCGCGGGGATGCCGTGGGAGTGCACCACGCGCACGCTGTTCACCAGTGCGGTAGCGGACGCAGGTGCGGGGCTGGTGATGGCGGAACTGGTGGCTGTGCCCGCTGCAGGATTCTGGGGTAGGGCCCGGGCAGGCACAATCAACGCCGTTGCGGCTATCGCCGCTGACGCCAACGCCGCGTACCTAAAGTGGAAGGGGGACCGGGGCAAAAACACTCCTGAGGCAGAGCAGAACTTATGAAAGGAACATACCACTTGGGGCTGGAGTGGTGAAAGGGAGGAGTGGATCGTGTCGCGTGACGCCCGAGGAGGCATCGGGCGTCAGCCCTCGGCCCTCAGGCGTCGGTCCTTAGGTGCCGGCTCTCTGCGCCAGGCCCAGATCTTAGGCTTCGGGAAGGAATTCGTATTCTTCAATTACGGCGGCGACGGCAATTCTGCCGGCTGCACTGTCTTCCACCCGCACCACGCGTCCTTTACACTGCACACGGATGCTCTCGGTCAGAGTGATTTCGGGAGGAAGCGTGAGGGTAAATCCGATGGCAGCTCCTTGCGCCACGGCGGAATCCACATAAAAGCAAATGCCACGGGCGCTGACGTCGCGGATTTGGGCCGCCTCGCTGTGCGTGTTCCCGTCTCGATTGACGGCAACAGGAATGCGAAGCGCAAAACGCCGTGCCGCCCGTTTCTCTGACTGGGCCTCAGCCATGCACATCTCCAATTCTGACCGTAGTGAACGCTATGCCATAATGGGCATAGAACCAGGCACCGTCAATACCACCATCGGGGCATGCACTAGCCCATTCAGGTGGGGTTCCTGTGCTTCGCCGCCATCAATGCGGCACTCGCGCGCTCGGCTGGGCAGGTCCGGCTTTAAAAGTGGTGGTAATCATCTTCCGTAATGATCGCGGGGTCATTTTGGTCTTCGTGCTCGACAACTACGATTCGTTTACCTACAACCTGGTTCAGTATCTGGGAGAGCTAGGGGCCACGGTCGAGGTACGGCGCAACGATCAGGTCCCATTCGCGGAAGTGGAGAAGATGAAGCCGGAGCGAATCGTAATCTCTCCGGGGCCGTGCACGCCGCACGAGGCCGGCATCAGCATTGAACTGATCCGCCATTTTGCCGGGAGGGTTCCAGTGCTGGGCGTTTGCCTGGGACATCAGGCGATCGGCGAGGCCTTCGGCGGGCGCGTGGTGCGGGCCGGCCACGTTATGCACGGCAAAACCAGCGCCGTGATGCACGACAACAAGACCGTCTTTCAGGGCCTGCCCATGCCGATGACGGCCACGCGCTACCACTCGCTGATCGTCGAAGAAAAAGACCTGCCGGACGATTTGGAGATCAGCGCCTGGACCACGGAGAAAGACGGCACGCGCACGATTATGGGTCTGCGTCATCGACAGTTTGCGGTCGAGGGAGTGCAGTTTCATCCCGAAAGCGTGCTAACGGACGCAGGAAAGAAATTGGTGGGGAACTTTCTGAAGTTGTAAGATCGCGACCTCGGGCGCTCGATTCCGCATCCCTATTACAAAACGAGATCCTAATTTCTGAGCGTGACACACTCCGTCCTTCCAGACAAAGCCGTCTTTCTCGCAGTACCCCTGCGTGTGCCACGAACGCGCTTCCGCCTCACGCTGGCTAGCTGTTTTGTCTTTAGACAGAGAAGAACTGGCTTGTCCAGGCGTCTCAAACGCTTTGACGGGCGGCACTACCTTAACCGGCACTGCTGCCTTAAATCTTTCTGCCGCTCCAGGCGGCAATCCCTCGTGAAGTTGATTCTTACACTCGCTGTCGTAACTGCCATAAGAACCACCTAGGGCGTCGCTGTGGGCTCGAACTTGACAGCCGACAGAGATTGCCAGCCACATCTCCCACTCCTTGCTTTCCTTCGCCCACTCCAGACGGAACCTACTCGAGGATTTCGTATCCTTCAGCAACTCGAAATAGGGTTTGTCTCCTGCCGCGCGTCCGGATTCGCCGACGCTGATCCGATCCTCCAGCGCACCAAATACCCTGTCCCACCTGTCTAGCACCGCATTGCATACGTCTGGCGACCGATCGCAGTCACGTTAGAAGTCGTCGATTTGTTCGAGATAGAGGAGTCCCACCTCGCGCATATACTTCGATATACTTTTTTCCGTTACTGTGGACTGAGACCTGGCCTTAGTCATGGGTTTGTCGTTGGCCGCATTCTGTGCGGACAGCGACACCGCAAGTGCGAGGATTAACTCCAAGTGGAGGCATGCCTCATCGTGCAGACCTGGTATTGGACAGGCAGCGGAGGATGCCCGTAAGTTCGTAGAAAGTAGCGACTCTCAACCTCGGTCATAATGGCCGAGGTAATTTTCCGCCAAGGAAAAAAGGAGAGTCGCTATGAAAAGACAATATCAGATCGATCGACAACGGGCGGTGCAGCAGTTCCGACAGCTCGCCCAAGAACAAAATCCCCATCTGCAGATGATCTTTCCCATGGCCGAAGTCGTGGGCCTGCTACAAGAAGGAGTCGGCCACCTGTTGCGGGAAGCGGGACTGGCGCTGATGAATCTGGTGATGGAAGAAGAAGTGCGTCACCTGGCGGGAGAGCGTCACCAACAGCACCCGGAACGGCGTGCGCATCGCTGGGGGAAAGAGGACGGCTACTGCGTGGTGGATGGACAGAAGGTACCGATTCGGAGAACGCGATTGCGCAGCCCAGAGAATCGCGAGCAGCGGCTGGGCAGTTACGAGTTGTTTCAGCGCAGCGGGCCGTTGGAGCAATCGGTGTGGGACAAGATGATGCGCGGATTGACGACGCGCAACTATGGGGCGGTGGTAAAGGATTTTCGCGAGGCCTATGGAGTGGAGAAGTCGGCGGTAAGCGAGAGCTTCATCGAAGCCAGCCGGGAGAAGTTGCAGGAATTGATGGAGCGGCCGCGGGGCGAGTTGCGGCTGTGCGCGGTGCTGATCGACGGCACGCCGTTCCGCGACCGGCAGATGATGGTAGCGCTGGGGATCAGTGTTGACGGGCGGAAAACGGTGTTGGGCCTGCGCGAAGGTGCGACGGAAAATGCCAGTGTAATCAGCGAACTGCTGAATGATCTGGTCGCGCGTGGTCTGGACTTCAGCGTACCGCGGCTCTATGTACTCGACGGAGGCAAGGCGTTGGTGGCGGCGGTGCGGCGTCATGCGGGCGAGGCGGCGCTGATTCAGCGCTGCCAGGTGCACAAGCGGCGCAACGTCGTCGATCACTTGCCCGCGGAGCATAAGTCAGCGGTGAGGAAGAAAATCCAGAATGCCTACGCCATGACCGAATACGCGGACGCGAAACGCGCGCTCGACCGACTGCATCGCGAACTGATGGAACTGAATCCCAGCGCCGCCCGCAGCCTGGAGGAAGGCATGGAAGAAACACTCACCGTGCATCGCCTGCGCGTGCCAGAGAAGTTGCGTCTCACTCTGGCCAGCACGAACGTGATCGAGTCAGCTTTCTCCATCGTGGAGACGGTGTGCCGCAATGTGAAGCGTTGGCGCACCGGAGATCACATCGAGCGTTGGGTGGGTTCGGGATTGTTGGTGGCGGAGCGACAGTTCCGCAAAGTGAAGGGTTACCGCGAGATTCCCGTGCTGTTGACCGCGTTGGCGAATGCCGCCGGTAAGAAGGCAGTTGCCGAGGAGTTGAGGGTTGCGTAACTTATGAAGAAGATCGAGAGTCGCTAACTTTCAACGGAATTCCGGGCAATCTCCAGGCAGCGCGTCTTTGCGGCGCCTACCGCCTTCTGTCTAACCTAGACAACACCTGGGAGATCCTTACCTCTTTCCAAGCCACTTCCCAGGTCCTTTCAAGTTCGGCTCCGATCTTATCAAGTCTACCCGCAACCACATCTCGCTGCGCCGCAGTCAGTTCGGTTTTGCAACGGT
>DATDGP010000048.1:0-34034 GCA_036522035.1 Terriglobales bacterium | reverse complement strand
CGGAGTCTGGCCGAGTTGTTGGTGAGAAACGGCCAGGGTTTGCTGCCCATGGTGGAACTGATCGAGCAATCACAAAAAGCGGTGGACGAATTGATCGACGGGGTAGGCCGAGCGACGATCGAAGCCGTGTTGAAGCTGTCGGCGCAAGGGATTGCGGGTGCGCCGCATCCGGGCAGGAAGGGCGGGGCGATCGGTTGGCATGGGTGCGACAAAGGGACGGTCTGTTTGCGGGAACGGAAGCTGCGCGTGGAGCGTCCGCGCTTGCGGCAGAAAGGAGGGGGCGAAGGGGGTGAAGTGCCCGTGCCGGCCTACGAAGTGCTGCGCGGGGATAAAAAGCTGGGCGGCCGGATGCTGGAGATCCTGCTGCGCGGCGTCTCGACCCGGCAATATGCGGCGGTCTTGCCGGAGATGGCGGAGACGGGTGGGGGTGTCAAAATCGAGCGTCAGCCGGGAAGCGATCGAGGCCAGCGAAGAAGAATTGCGCAGCTTGTGCGAGCGCCGGCTGGAATCTCTGGAGCTGCTGATTCTGTACGTGGACGGACTGCGCTTCGCTGACCACCAGGTGCTGGTGGCGGTGGGCGTGGACGAGCAGGGGCAGAAGCATGTGCTGGGGCTGGCGGAAGGAGCGAGCGAGAACAGCCAGGTGGTGAAAGGGCTGCTCGAAGACCTGGTGCAGCGCGGGCTGAAGACGGGTCGCAAATACCTCTTCGTGATCGATGGCTCGAAAGCTCTGCGGGCCGCGATTGAGGCCGTGTTCGGCGCCGAGCATCCGGTGCAGCGCTGTCGGAACCACAAGCTGGAGAACGTGAGCAGTTACCTGCCTCAAGAGCTGAAGCCGCAGGTGAAGGCTGTGATGCGAGCGGCCTTTCGGCTGCCGGCGAAGGAAGGCATAGCGCGGCTGGAAAAACAGGCGGAATGGTTGGAGCGGGAATATCCCAGCGCCGCCAGCAGTCTGCGCGAAGGGCTGGCGGAGATGTTCACGGTCACCAAGCTCAATCTGTCCGCGAGCCTGGGGCGCTGTCTGGTCTCGACCAACGTGATCGAGAGTCCCCACCGCGGAGTGCGACTGCGAACGCGACGCGTGTGTCGCTGGCGGGACGGCAAAATGGTCCTGCGCTGGGCGGCAGCGGCGCTGCTGATGACGGAGAAAAACTTTCGGCGAATCATGGGCCACAAGGATCTGTGGATGCTCAAAGCCGCCTTGGGAAGGAATCAGGAATCGTCGAAGGAGAAAGTGGCGGCATAATATGGTCAGGCCCGTCGTTCAACCTCCAACGAACCTCGGGACACCTTCCCGGCCCCAAGTGTCTGATAGATCGTATGTCAAAAAAGCTGTCCGAGCTGTCGCATCTGACGCCATAGTCCGAAATGGGCTCGCTACAATTGGTCTATGAGCTGGTAGATCCCGTTGACGAGCGGCGTTCAACCGCGGGTGCTCGTCCGTGGAACGGGATCAAGGTGAATCCACCAGCCCGACCCGACTCCCAGACCGATCCCGGGGGTCGTGGGAGGGCCAGCGAGCTGGGGACATCCAAGTCTATGTATACAAATGGGTTAATCAAGAACAACGGAGGGGTGACAGGATCCTGGCCCGAGCGGTCCTTCACCGGTGGCATTGAGGGATTCCGCGGCGGACGGCAGTCCCGGAGCCGGTTTCTCGCCCCTATTCTGGCGCTTTGCTTCTGCGGGTCGCTGGCGAGGGGCGGCCTGGGACCGCCGGCCGCGGCTCTTGAAGCGCCCGCAGGAGGCGGTGTGCCCGATCCGGCTGCAGAGCCAGCCACGACCCCACCCGCCGGATTAAGCTCGCCCGGGGTTCAATCCGGACGCCAGTCCAGGCTCGGGCGGCCTCTGTTCTTGCCTCACTACCGCGTGTTCTATGACGCCTCCGCGCGACCGCCCTTCCTGCTGATACGGGAGCGAATAGCGGCCGCTCCCCAGACCGTGACGGTGACGCCCAGGGGTATCGACGAGGTGAGCCGTGGGGTCTTCGACTCGGTCAACAACGCCATCCGGGTTGACGCGACGCTGAACCCCGGCGGCACCCACACGCCCACCAACGCCGACCAGGTGTTCACCTCGGTTTTCGACTCAGTGGACAGCGCCATCCGTGTCAATTGCGTTGCCGGCTGCGGCGGCGGCAGCGTAACCTTCGGGACGGACATTTCGGCCATTGACGCCACGCACCAGAAGGTGATCGGGTTCAACTCCATTCCGGTTTCCACTACAGCCCCGGCGAATGGCCAGGTCTACCAGTACAACAGCACCCAGAACCAATGGGCGCCGGCCAACATGACGTCTTTCTCTGCCGCCGGCGACCTCAGCGGAACCGGCAGTAGCCAGAAGGTGATCGGCCTGCAGGGTCTCCCGATTTCTTCGACGCCTCCCGCCCCCGGCCAGTGCCTGAGTTACAGCAATTCGCAATGGACTCCGGGCGCCTGCGGCACCGGAGCGCCGGGCGGCGTGAATGCCGCGGTGCAGTTCAACTCCACCGGAGCCTTCGGCGGAGACGCCACCAACTTCTCCTATGACCCGGTTGGTCACAATCTGGTTGTCGCAAACAAGGTGACAGCAGCGAACTTCGTGACTACCGGCCCCGGAGCCGGCTACACCCAGTGGACTTCGGGTACCTTCACCGGCGCCACCGGCACCGTGACCTGCGGCGCTAACGCCACGACCCAGTTCGCCTGCTCCGACAACAACGGCAACGTTACTCCGATGGCCATGATCGCCGGCGACCTGGGCGGCGCGCAAGGAACCGAGCAGGTGTACGGCTTGCACCTTGTGAACGAGGGCCAGCTCGGCAACCAGGCCCTCACCACCACGGTCCCCAATGACGGCACCACGGGTACGGCACAAAATCTTCTGGCGAAGATCAGCTCCGCCGGGGCTGCTCTGAAGGCGGCAACCACCGACACAGGCGTCCCCGTCTATGTGGTGGTTTCACCCACCGCGGTAGGCGGCAACGCCCGCTTGGCGGTCGGCGGACAGAGTACTTGCACCTTTGACGCCGCTCTAACCAGCACCAACCTCGGCCATTACGTCCAGGCCAGCACCACGACGGCGGGTGACTGTCACGATGCCGGCGCTGCGTTTCCCTCGAGTGGTTGGACTCTCGGGCAGATTACAGCCGCCAACGGAACCAGCGGCTCCGTGCAGCTCCTTCAGGGCGAACTACCTGGTGGTGGTGTGGGCGGAGGAGGAAGCGGAACAGTCACAAGCGTCGGCTTGACGGCCCCCACAGGCTTCTCGGTGACGGGCTCGCCTTTGACCAGCAGCGGCACCCTGGGTCTTGCCATGCCCTCCGGCTGGACCACTGGCGATCTACTTCTCGGAAACGGCGCCAACTCGGTGGGGCGGCTGGGCATCGGGACGAGCGGCCAGTGTCTTACTTCGAGCGGCTCCACGGCGGCGTGGGGAGCGTGCGGCGGTGGCAGCGCAACGACCTTTCAGGTGAATGCCGCCAACACCACGAGCCAGAGTCCGGTTAATTTCGAGGCATCGTCGCCCATTAACGTTACTAACCCAAGCTCTGGAAACGTCCAGTACGCCTGTCCTACCTGCACGACGAGCTCAGCTTCTTTGACCAGCACTGCCCCTCTCATTGGCGCCGGATCGCAAGGTGTTACAACTGCAACGAATACCGTTGTACTGGCGACTCACGGCAATGATGTGCTTCCAGCCACGCCAGCCGCCAACACGGTCTACTTACTTACCGATACAGGCGGGAACTACACCGAGGACGCTGCGGTCGCGGTCAGCAATGCTGGCGTCACAATTATGTGCCAGACGAAGGGCGTGGTCATCCAGCGTACGGGAACCACAGACCTCTTTGACATTGCCGGAAACAGTTTTAAGCTCACGGGCTGTACGATTGATGGGAACACTCAATCTGCAGCAGGTACCGGCCCACTCGTTACTATCGGAACGTCCTCGGCCCAGGTGTCCGACGCTATCATCGACGACAATTTCTTTCAGAACACGGGCGTTTCGCAAACAGCCAACACGGGCACGATCTTTGTACCCAATGCGATCCATACACAAATCACTCGCAACGTCTTTCAAGGTTCTCAGCTTGATCGTTGTGTGGCTGCGGCTGGCACGGTTAGCGGCGAGAAGATCCAGGACCTGATAATCCGGGAAAACCAAGCAGCGTCTTTCGCCCCTACCACGGCCATCGCGTGCTTTTTTGTCTATGACAATCAGAGCACCTCTACCGCCTTTTGGACCGGGATTCAAATCGTCAGCAACACAGTCAAGCCTGCGGCCGTTAACGCGGTCGGATGTTACGTGGCTTCTGGAGACATCGCTCCTGCTTCGGTTGCTTCTAGGGACGCCCAACTGATCGGCAATAAGTGTATCGCCGCGGCGGCCTTCCTGTCCTGCTATAAGCTGTTTGGGACCGGGGCGCACGCCGTTGTGTCTGGAAACCTTGCGGATGACCAAGGTAATGCCAATGGTAGTCCTTTGTTTTGGTTTGGGGACGCCTACTACGACACCATCACCGGAAACACGGTGCGGCAACTCAGTTCGACGGGAGCGGCCCAGCTTGAGATCGTTGACGGGTCCAAAGACGTGATCTCCTCGAATACCTTTCAAGGTTGTAGTACGAGTGGCGGCGTCGGGCAGTGTATTCTGTTGACCAACCAATCTGCGGACATTCGAGATATCGTGGTGAGTAACAACACGTTTGAACTGTTAGCTACCAAAACCGGGACCGGGATTTATGTCTTGTGCAGCAACTTCGCGTTTAACTGCCAGAACATCAACATTGCGTCGAATCACTTTGTCGGGGACGGCACGGCGAAGCAAAGCGCGATCGTCATCCAGAACAAGAACACGAACACCGGCAGCGGTACGGCCTGCTCCGGCTCTGTGATCTGCCGGTTTGGTGGGATCAACCTGCTGGGGAACACGGTGGACAATGTTGTGGGCGGGGCGGCGTGCTCGATCACGGGAACCAATTGCGGGGGGCTAGCAACCGTTACCACGGTAGCCAGTTCGACCTCCAGCACGAATTACACGATCACGGGAGTCACCATCGAAGGCGGCTCGATCACCGCGCCCACCGCATCTTTCACCGGCATCGTAGTGAATACCGGGACCCAGACCGGCGCTACCCCGGGGACGAGCACGATCAACGGCGTCAAGATCAGGAATGCCGACTTTCTAAACAACAACGCCTCGTCGATCTTCGTCACAACGGCTCCGGGAGACGCCCACGGCACCATTAACAATACGCAGGTCAATAACATCACGTGGCAAGGAACAGCTCCGACCACCCAGTATTCTTTCGGTGGGACCAACGAAAGGATCTTCAGTCATGTTGTTACCGGATCGGGTAACTTAGCCAGTGCCAGCCCAAGCACTTTGGCGGTTACGTTGTCGGGCCAGGATGTCTTTAGTTCCGCAACGAGTTACTTCTGCTCGGTAAATAATCAAACCTCGACAACTGACGGCTTGAAGGTCACGTATAGCTCAGGAACATCGTTTACGGTCACAGGGCCTAATACGGTGACTGACACGGTGCAGTATGTGTGCCAGGGGTATTAACATAGGGCGGATCAACCATCAAGATCAGAGTAATGAAGCGACGGTTCCCGTTGCTTCCTAGAATAGGCCAATTGGGTATCCACCTGAGTCAGGTAGTCACGACAGGGTGAGGTCACCGCCCCGCGATGCTGTGATCCGCCCTCACAAAATGGCCGCTAGCACGATGACGCCAAAAGAATCGACGTCATCGATTCTATTCCGACTCCGGCGAAGTTGTTCGAGTCGCGCGCACGCTCTCGGAACCTCAACCGTGGACCGGACTCTTGCGTTTACTGATAGCGCCATTAAAATGAAGAGGGTGGGTGGTCGTGCCGGCGAGAACCAGGGGCAATCCATGCGAGATCAAAAATCGGCGGTCAGAAACGGGAAAGGCCCCGTTCTGCTTTCTGTCTTCTGCTTTCTGCTTTCTAGTTTGTGCTTCCTGTCTTCTGCCTTCGGCCAGGGCTTTGACGCTTACGGGGGATCGCTCGACCTCCAATGCGGGCCGCCCCTGGCTTCGCAGAACGTTCCCACCACGGCCATCACCAGCATCGTTCAGAACGCCGGGTCGCCGGCGAACATCGTGGTGAGTTTCGCTGCGAACCCGGGCTTTGCGGTCAACAATGCCGTGCTCGTCACCGGTGTGACGGACTCGTTCTACAACACGCCGCTGCCCGGAGGGATCAATCCTCCAGGCCCGAACGGAGAGGTGATCTGGTACGTTAACGCCGTGACGTCCACCAGCGCCACGCTGACCTCCTACGGCACCGCTGCCCACGCAGCCTCTTCGGGTGGGACGATCACCAAGGCGGTGTTCTACTCCTACAAGGACGCGAACCGGCGCTGGTGGTTCTGCTCGCCGCTCGGCAACTACTTCCACGAGGAATCCCTCTACGGGTCGGCAGGCGCGTCCACCCACACGGGCGCGGACTACCAAGGAGTCACGCTCTGGAGTCTCGTACAAAACAAGTACACTCAGGGAAGTTCAACTTGGGCCGGTTCAACAAACGATCAGACCAACTTTTACTATTGGCTGGCCCGCCGGGTTCTCTCGTGGCTGTTCAACTCCTACGCCGAAACGACGCCGCCCGCGATGCAGGCTGCAGATTACTCCACCGGTGCGGGCGGATGGAATACTGCCGACGGCTATCCGCCGCGCGAGGCGAGGGTTCCGTGGATGGAAGGCAGTAACACACTGCTGGTTCTGAGCGGCGGTTACAATGTAAAGGGCTTTGGATTCGAAGGCACCAAGAACAACTTCTCGCTGGTCAAGTTTGGGACGTATAGCGGTTTCCAGCGCGGTCAGGCCGACTTTTTTTCTGCCACCTTTCCTTACTGGTTTTCGGCGGCGACCGGAGCCCTGAGCCAATCGTTGCTCTTTGGCAAGTACGCCGAGTATCGCATCGGCTTCTTCGCGGACGAGTCCGATGAGGGAGGCGGCGAGACACTGGGAACCGACTTCGGCAGCCTCGTATCCTCGGGAGAAGGTACGGGGCACCTGGCTTATGACTCGAATACGACCGACAAGAACGACGCTCACTACGGTTACTTAACCGCGATTGACGCTCCCGTCGAGAGTGCGGGCTATTCTGGAGCATTGCCGAAGGGGATTGCGCCGGACCAGGCCTACTACGACCCCCTTTACCATGTGAAACAGGAGTGGGCGAATTGGCTGCAAGGGCACGGCTCCACGCTCGTGACTGCAAACTACTCGCTCATCGCCGGGAGCGGCAGCTCCTGCACCGGCTCGGCGGGCAGTTACAGCTGCATACTGAGCGTGGGGAACAACAACTTCCGGACGGGGCAGCAGGTCCAGGTGATCCAGGCCGACCCCGAGGGGTTCAATACCGAAGTGCCCGGACAGTTTTATACCATCACCTCGACCGGAGCGAACAGCATCACTTTCACTTATCCGGGGTCTACCCCCTGGCAATACGGTGGCATTGTCTATGTAGCCTGGGGCTCAGAGGATTCCACGATTCAGTCCGTGTCGGGCTCGCCTTCGGCCTGCACCATCAACTTTTCAGGGCCGAACCCCTTCGTGACCAATGATCTCCTCAGCATCATGGGAGGGAATCCCAGCGGGTTTAACACGGCTCCCGGTCAACCCGTCACGGTCAGCTCCTACACCTCGACCAGCATCACGGTGGCGACGAACTCCTGCACTTGGACTTCCGGTGGGACCGTGGGAGCCGGCATGGGCTACACGTCGATCTCACAGTTGAACTCGGACTGGACCAACGGGAGCGTGGTTCCGGGCTACGACTCCTTTTATAGCGACGCCAGCGTGCCGGTCATCGATACTCTTTGTGCTGGGACATGGAATGGAACCAACAGCTCCTGCAGTCAGACCCTCAGCCACACGACGAACCTTACCCCGTATTCCTTCCGCGTGTACCTGACGCCACCTTCGCAGAGTGGGGCGGCGTTTCTCGGCGGGGACGACGCACGCGGCCCGAGGGCCACGACACCGAACACAACGGGCGCTTTCAGAGGGAACGTCTACGGTTCAGGCACCGAGTTTCCAAGCTGGAGCGCGAGCCCGGCACTGGGCGGTTACTATGGCAACCGGCGGATTACCGACTCCAACGGGAAGGTTGAGTTTCCCTTGATCGGCGGCACTCCGAATAGTTCTCATCCAACCTGGTCTTCAGGTTTCGGAGCGACGACGGCGGATAACACGATCACTTGGGTGAACCTCGCGGCAAGCTCTGCCGGCAGTGTCTTCAACAACACGGGAGAAACCGGGGCCAGTTGCAGCTCCTCAACCCAAAGCTGCGTGGACTACTCGGACGGCCAGATGACGGTCATATTCACCTATCCTCCGGTCTCCGGCGCCTCGGTCAGCATGAGGTACACGACGGGTGGGTGGACGCTCGGCAAGGGTGTGCTGGATGAAGACGGAACCTGCCCTTCGAAGACTACGACCTGCTGGCTTCCCACAGGTGCCTCGCAATGGACGCTGGCGGGACTTCCCGCCCGTATGGTGACGGCGTTCTCCGGCTTTTATTTCCACGCCTTTAAGAACGACTTCTCGGTGGTGAAGCGCGAGTACAATACGGCCTATCCCGGTCTGATTTGGACGCCGATGACCATCGGAGCCTACGACACGCCGCCGCACAAGGAAATTCTTGAGCTGTGCGCAGTCTACTGTGATTTTTTGGGTCTGGCCAAGATCCCCGCGCAGGATAATCCCAATAGCGACAGCCAGAATCGTATCGATTTTGTGGCGGCCTACGCGGGTGACAAGCCTTGGACGAACTTCCTCGGCTCGACGGCGTGGGCTGATTCTTACTCGTCGGGGTCTTCTTTTTTCGCGGCGGGCACAGGCGCGGTTGACTTTCCAACCCAAGCCGCTCGCGGTGCCGGCGAAATTTCCTGGGTGAATACTCTGCTCAACGCGCAGGTCTCCAGCGGCTGCACGACTTACGTTCCGTCCTGCAACCTGGCAGGGACGTACCCTATCGCGGGAGACGAGTGGTGGGAATTGTACGACTTGAGTGCAAGCTATTCGGACGGCCTCATTGATCCGCGCGACGACGTGTACGACGGGATGGCCGCGACGACCAATGCCGGAACCGACTCGTTTGGCTTCCCGACCGGCTGTTTTCTCAACAAGTCAGCACCCGCCACAGCGAGCTGGTGCGAGCAGATCTCCTACGGAAACTTTCTTAGTGGTGTCCTCCAAGCGAACAGGATTTGGCTGAACTACGTGCAGCGCAAGCAGCGCGCCGCAGGGAGGCCCGGGGGATTGACGCAGTGAGTCACGAGATTCCAACGAACTTCCCGACGGTTCTCCTGACCCGGCAGGACCAGGAGTGGCCGTTAGGGCCAGGTAGGCCGGTGGTTAGCGCAGTACGGCCAACCCTGGCGGGGTTACACGTAGGGCTCTGAGCAAGATTTATAAATATGGTAATGAGCGGTGCGCTTTTGAAGCTTGAGCCGCGTGCAGGAACCCAATAGGTCCGAGTGGAATGGGTTCCAGTATATTAGACGAACTTGCTTGCCGCTTTGCTCAACGAAGGCTTCAATGTTGCGCACGACCGCCTGCATAATTTCTCCATGAAAGGGATTGTGCAGGAAGATCAGTAGATTCGAGTCTGGGAAACGATACGCGCCTGCATCCTCTTGAATCAGCTGAATTCGGGCCTGATTCGATCTCTTCGCCTGGAATCCTGCGATGTTCTGCCTCGCAATGCCCACAAGTTTTGACGAGATTTCAACACCGACAATTTCCCGAAATGGAAACTGCGCGGCTAAGAAAAGCGCACGACCCTTGCCTGCTCCGAGGTCAACGAACACCCAGTCCGGGTACTCGATACGGAGGGAACGGAGCACACCCTGGAACGCCGCCGGGACGGGACGATACTCCTCTGAATTGGCAGCGAGAAAGGGCGAGATACCGAACTGTGCTGGATGGACTCTCTCTGAGGTTTCAACTCCATACCGACGATCAAAACTCCAATCGCCAATGCGAAACTGCAGGAATCGCCAGGCGTGTTCCAGGGTTCCAGCGACTCCTCGGTACCGCATGGAATAGGCGAGCCGTTGCTGCCAATACCTGACGGCCAGGGGAATCCGCCCCCTCATTACCACAATATTACCCAGCTTTTCCGGGGTGAGATCAGGACTCTTCACCAGAGACACTGTGAACCTTCCCAGCCCTACAGGTCGCACAAGGGGAAAAGCCCCCTGAGGACAGACCGAGGGTAGATTACTCAGCAGCTATCTACTATATCACGAGTCAAGCGGAATGTTGGGATCGGCTGCCGCGCTTCATTCCCGGCGGAGCCCACGGCACACAAGGCGTGCCGTGGCTGCCGCCCTTTGGGCGCCGCCTGCTCTGGCAGGCTAGGAAAAAGCCCTCAGACGATGTCATCCTGAGCAACGCGAAGAGCCAGCCCTGAGCGAAGCGAACGGGAATTACACCCCGAAGTTGCCGGTCAGAAACGAGGTGTCGAGAAGACCCTTCATGGGTTTCGTTGGACCTGAGTACGCTAGCCAGCACCATCGCATCATAAAACTGCACATCCGATTCATAATGGCAATTTGCGAGCGACCCGGCGGTCAACAGTGACTATCTTCATTGCCCTAATTCAGTCCAACTCTCTCTAACATTCAGTGCCTCCTGGCGCCCTAACTTTCAGTGCCTCACGGCGCCCCCACCGTACCTCGCCCGTGTATACTGAAACCTACGCGTGGAAGGAGGGGCGTGAGGTCCGTCGATGACTAGACCCGTGCTGCTTAGGGCTGTTCTGACTACTTGCGCGCTGTTGCTGGGGAACCCGCGCTTACACCAGGCGGCCTCCCCTGTCGCCTCGGCTAATCAGAGCGAGGGGGGCGGGCTCGTTATTCTCACCCACCGGCTTCATCCGGCATATGTCCGCGAAGAGTATAACGGGGTCCTTACTGCAACCAGGGGAAGCCCGCCTTACAAATGGAGCCTGAACTCGGGACAATTGCCGCCGGGATTGTCACTCGACTCCGGCAACGGGCATTTCCGGGGCGCGGCGTTGCAAGGCGGCAAGTTTTCGCTGGACATTGCGGCCACAGATTCGCTGGGGGCGTCCTCTTCAAGGACTTTGACTCTGGAGGTATTTGACCAGCCTCTAGACCGCTACCGCGGTTTGATCAACGCACCGTGCCCTAACGGCAAACGGCCGCACTTCTACACACAGAAGATCGGCACCCGCTGGCATCTTTGCACTCCGGCGGGACATGTATTCTGGCTGGCCGGAGTTTTCGCGGTCAACCAAAGTAATGGCAAGGACTACCAGGGAATCGACAACTACCAGCTTACGAACCACAAGTATGCCAACGGCCTCACGCAAGTCGGTACGCTCAACTGGGCCTATCAGACTGCCCGCCGGCTGGTGGCCTGGGGATTCGATGCTACCGCGGAATATACCTCGCTTTACCTGCTGCCGACCCACGCAGACCTCCGGTGGCCCACCTCGGATCACACCATCCCCATCCGGTTGCCCTATACGGTGCAGCTGCTGCCGACCATCTATAGCGCCTTCAACCTGAATCACTTTGCGCCCGCGCCCACTAAGAACACCCTCGGAGTGTACAAGCGTTCTGTCTTTGACGGTTGGATGCGGGGTATGGCGGACGTCTTCGATCCGAATTTTTCCGCCTGGCTTCAAGGCAACCTGGCTAGGAGCCCAATGATGAAGGAGGCGCTGACCGGCCCCAACACCGACTACTTGGTCGGAGTGGTAGGGGACGAAACTGATAATGCCGGAGGCTTTGGCCCGGGCAGCGACTTTCAAACCATTACGGGCGGGAAGCTGGATACCGGCGAAGGTCGCGCCGACCCGAACTGGGGTTGGATGACGTTGATCAGCGCCCCGGTGGAATCGGCGACACGCAAGGTGGACACGCCCAGAAGCCGGTCGCCGGAAGATATTCTGTACGCGGACACCGAGTTCCACACAAAGGTGGAGTTTTCGAAGTGGCTTCAGCAAACCGGCGACAAGGGGCCCGGCTACCGCTCGATCGGGGCGCTGAACGCGGCCTGGGGATCGAGTTATGACAATTTTGGCAGCGACGGCGTCGCACACGCGCAGGTCTGCGCTTCCGGCAACGGCACGGCGGGACCCTACGCGTGCACCCTCAGCGCTACTCCCGTTACGCCACTGACTGTCAGGGTTTCGATGGGCGGTCCGGATGATGTGGTGGGAGGAGACGACGGCGCGGGCCCCAGGGCCGCCCCTCCTACGGATAAGGGAGACATTCTCGGTTCAGGCATGGGCTATGCTCCCACTCCTCAAAGCTCCATTACCTATTCATCCGGCGAGTTGTCGCTGACTTTCGCAAAGCCCGTGTCGGCGGGAAGGCAAATAAAGATCTCCTACGAAGCTTGGGGTTGGGGATCGGGACATGGGGTCGCCGACGAAGACGGAAAATGCCCTGCGCGGGTCAGGAGCAAGGGCTGCTGGGTTCCGGCCGACGGCTATACCCTAGCAGACGCCTCGGAAAAAATGAAGCAGGACCTGGATAACTTCTTCTTCCACTTCGCCAAGACGTATTTTGCGACAATCAAGGCGGACATCGAGGCGGCGGCCCCAGGCGTGATTTACATTCCGATGAATCCCGTGGGAAGCAGGGGCACGCCCCCGGCCCGCCCCGTCCTTCAGGCGATGGTTCCTTATGCCGATCTGATCGGGGCGCCCGGAATCCCTCCCGCGGATCCGCAGGGCACGGTGCCGGATCTTCAGGCGCGAATCGACTTCTTGATGCGCTACGGAGGCGATAAGCCTTGGATCAACCGCGAGTCCTGGGCTGCCCAGGCGGACTCCTACATGGCCGCGTTTGCCAAACCCGACGACCTCTTCAAGACGCAGGCTGAGCGAGGCCGTTACTACGATTCGATGATCGATGCGGATTTTGAAGCCCATGCCTCGGAGAACTGCCAGTGCCCGTACGCCGGAACGCACCCCATCGTGGGCCTGCTCTGGTGGGCTTTCTACGATTCGTGGTCGGAACGAAACAACTTCGGCCTGGCTACTCCGCGGGACGATCCCTATGACGGCGTGGCGGACACGGCCACACGAGGGGCAGATTCCTGGGGCTATCCCACGGGTTGCCTGCCGGACTACGGCTGCGAACAGGCCAACTATGGTAACTTCATGGATCCCGTCATCCAAGGAAACCTGAAGGCCTTGCGCCGCTCCGCCAGCGGGCACTAGCCATAGGTAGCTATGGTATGGGTACGGCCGAAGGGTAAGAGCACATCACTCCGCCGGTAAACGACGGGAGATGAACGGGAATGGGAATCGCCAGCGGCGCGCCCGGCGGCCGGTTGAAATCGAAGCAGTCCCGCATGTCATCCGCCTGATGGTCGCGGGCCGTCAGGTGCGGCAGGCCAAAGCGCCCCTCGATAAACTTCAGCATGGACGTGAAGTCGTAGGTTTGATGTGAGATATAACCAGGCTTCGCAAAGGGCGAAATGACAAGCGTGGGTACGCGCGGCCCGTAACCAAAGGCGTCAACCACGGGCGGGGGCACGTGGTCATAAAAACCGCCGTAGTCGTCCCAGGTCAGGAATACCACGCTGTCTTTCCAGTAAGGGCTGTCCATTAAGGCGTTGATGAGCTTCGTCACATACCACATTCCCTGCGACACCGGCGCCATCCATCCGGGAGGGTGCTCGCTGTCATTGAACCGCGGAATCAGCCAGGACACTTGCGGTAGTGTACCCTGCCGCAAGTCGGCGAAATACTCCGCCTGTCCAACCAGGTGTGCCATGATCGCCGGATTCTCGCGTACGGTTTTGAATCCTGGCAGGGGGTTCCAGAGAGTGAACTGTTTGGGATCGGGATACCACAGGTAGTGGTCGGCTCGCGTAGCTTCTTGGCCGTCGGCGGGCGGCGGTCCGGTCTCGATGTAATACTTCCAGGAAATTCTCGCCTGGGCGAGAAGGTCCACCATCGAGGCGAAACTGAATCCGTCAGGATCATCCAGTTCGTCCTCCAGTTGCTCCAGAGTCGAGGCGTTACCCAGAAGCCCTCCCGCTTGCGCTGCCACGGTGTAGGCGTGATTCGGGAAGCTCGGACCGTTCATGGAAGAAAAAAACCGGTCGCAGAGCGTGAAGTGGCGCGCGTAGTTCCAATAATTGGGTATGTCGCGATCATCATAGTAACCCAGGGTGTAGGCGCTGCCTTCTGCCCACACGAAGCCGTCCATCCGGCCGTTGTCATAGGCAGCGTGCGCTGTTCCCCAATTGTGCTTCAGGTCGCAGGAGGGCATAGCCGGGGGCATGTGGAAAGGCTCGACACACGGCGTGGACCCGGGAAGCTTGGGGAGGCAGCTGGAAGGCGGGAGCCCGTCGGCTCCGGGAAAGGTCCCGAAGTAGTTGTCGAAGGTATGGTTTTCCTGGATGATCCAGATGATGTGGTTGATTCTCTCGATCCCCGGGGCGGCTCCCGCAGGGGGACCCTTTGAGGCGACCTGCGCGCCGCCGTTGCCCGGCCACGGGACGGCGCTACAGAACAGAAGCAGTACAAACCTCGTACGGTTCACCAGCGGGGCGGCGCGATCACCCATGGATCATCCTCCCGGCAACCTCTCTAGCCTCGCGAACTCCGGATAACAAGGCGCGCCAGGGTTGGAGCGAAAACCGGCGTAGGCTACCCCAAGTAGCCACGAGAGCGTAGCCTGCGTTCAACCAGGCAAAGCAGAGGCGATTCCTGACTCCGTGGTCCCAATTCTTCCAGTACAGATAACAGAGGCCGCGGGCGCTCCGCCTCAACCAGTAGTCCTGCTCGCGGCCGGAGAGGCTCTGATTGTGGACCAGGCGCGCTCGGGGCGCGATCATCAAGATAGCCTCCGGGCCCAGGCGCGCGCAGAAGTCGACGTCCTCTCCGTCAGAAACACCCCGCAGGCTCTCATCGAATTTTAGCCCGCGGATAGCCTGGGCGCGAAAGCTCATCAGGCCTCCGCCGAGCCGGCTCACCCGAACCGGAGCCGCGTTTCGAAGCCGGTCAGCTTTCCAGTAGACGGCCTGGCGGTCATCCCGGAGTGGCCCCCGCACGAAGAGGGCGTTCCACATTCGAAAGAGCCGGGGAGGCGACGGGTAGTTCGTCACGACGCCCGAGATGCCGGCCACGCCAGCGCGGGCTTCGTACACCGCGGCCAGTTCCTTGATGAACTCGGGCTCCAGAACCACGTCGTCGTCTAGGAACAACCAAAGCTCCTGATTGGCCAGCTGCATAGCCCTATTGCGCGCGCTGGCAAGGCCTGAAATACCTTCGTCGCGGATGTAGTCTACTTTCAAGAGATCACGTACCTGGGGAGGCACCGCGGCCAGCCGGCTCCTGATCTGGCTCTCGCTCTCACCAGAGGAACTCTGGTCAATTATGACGAGCTGCCTCGGCAAAACGGTCTGCCGCAAGAGGGAATCAACCGCTGCCTCCAAGTCACGGGGACGATTCTTGGTCGGAACGATCACCGACAATGAGGCTGTTTCGGTCACTGACCTGTATGTCTCGAAGATCACGTCGAAACGCGCCGCCATAGCCTGACATGCCCTCGGCTCAGTGGCGCTCAATGATCGGGTACAGCCGGCAACATGTCGAAGACCACATTCATGGCGTGCTGCTCAAGATCGATCTCCTTCAACCTTCTCTTGGCCACCAGGTCGTAGAGGGCGACATGCGTAGGACCTTCGGTCTGGTGGAAGAAATGCTTCACCCAGCGGACGTTCTCCTTGAATTTAGTAGCCCGAATTCTGGTGAAGCCGACCCATACCCTTGCCTGATCAGCCACCATGAGGCCGCGACACCACCCGGGCAGCTCCCGGCCATCATTGTCGATGGTCTTGAGGTCAATGATCTCTCTCGGCTTCAAGCTTAACCGGTCCACAAGCACGACGTTCCCGTCCACGGTGGTGAAATAGATGGAGTCTCCGCGGACCAGACCGTCATGGGGCTTCTCGATGTCGATGGCGATCCTCCGGCCAGGGCGGGTGAGGCAGATCGCGTCAGCCTGAAAGCAGCGAGTGACCCAGATCTCGCCGTCCAGCAGAAACACATAGTTCGGATGCGACTTGTGAGGCTTGGTCGACTCCACCAGGCGATAATCGGTGGCCTTGGAGAATCTCTGCCAGGGTTCGTCGCCCAGCACGCTCCATTCTCGGGTGATTCTGCCTTCGGGAGTGAACTCCACCACCATGTCGAGACCCGTGTTGGCCACCAACAGATTACCCTCGGGAGTGGGCCGGACATGATGGAGATCGTTGAAGCAGGGGAGAGAGACGTAGCCTACCTGCCTGAATGCCGGAACTTCGTAAATCAGGACCTCGGTTGAGGTGCAGGCGAAGAGCCGATTTCCCTCCAGGAAAGCCGCCTTGAAAAAGATCGTGAAGATTCCATCCGGACGGGCTCCCGGGGGCGTTTGGTACTCCACGCACACCCGCGTTTCCCCGGTGTCGGGCTCAAGCCGGAGAATCAGAGCCTTGTCGTAGAGTGTCCACTCCTCTTGGGGCACGAGCACATTTCTCCGCTGCCGGCCGCCAAGAATGTAAAAGCTATTCACGGTCTCTTTCCGTTTCTTGCCACCGGTTGGAACTCACCATAGTGCTCGCGGGATGCTCCTAAGCCGCTGATAAAAAGCATGACATTACCTTTGAGTTTCAATTCCCCCAAAACCGGTAGACGGGCTGGTTGCCCCCAAGTCGTAAAGAGCTTGGCAGGAAACAACTCACGAGGGCCCGGCATTCCACCAGTGTGTAGCGCCCGAGCAGAAGGAACGCCCCCCAGGATACCGCCCAGGCGCCCAGCGCGGCGGGCACGGGCATGGGCATCCAGTGCATGGCGGCGGTGAACGACAGAAGGCCCACCCCCGCAAGAGCGGCATAGTCGCGCGCCCAGGAAAAGTGCACGTCGCCGCTGTGGCGGGCCACCACCAGCAGGACGACGTTCGACACCAGCATGGCCACCCCGCTCGCGATGACAGCGCCCAGCAGCTGCCAGCGAGTCCAGAGGATGTAGAAAAGGGGCCCGTAGATTGCGAGTTGTCCTAAGCGAACCCAGACCGATCGTTGTTGCTTCCCCAAGCTGGTCAGCAGGGTTCCGGCAACGTTGATCGCCTCCGAAAGCCCCATGAACAGCACCATCACCACGAACAGCTTTGAGACCGAGGCGTAGCGGGCGCCCAGCAAGGCGGTGATCGGGCCGGCCAGAAACATCAGGCCGAAAGTGGTGGCGGCGTTCGCGAGGAAGAGCAGGCGAAGATTAACGGACATGATTTGCGAAGCGGCGGCAGTGTCCCGGACCGCCAGCACATTCGTGAGTGAGGGCATCAGGGCGTCGAGGGTCAAGAAGCGGTTGGAGACCTGAATGACTTCGGCCAGAGTCCGGATGGCGACGTACTTGCCAAGCAAAATCAGGCCGCCGAAGTTCAAGATTAGGAGTAGGTCCAGCCGGTCGATAAAAAATCGAAGAGTGCTGACCTGTTGGGTGGCCAGAGTGTAGCTCCAAAAACCGCGCGGCAGGAAGAAGGGCAGCGATCGCCAGCCCTCTTTCCAGGCTGTCATCCGGACCAGGTGCCGCATTCCGAATACCCCCTCGAGGGTCACGAGCCCGAGATAGACGCCCCAAATCAGCGCTGTGTAATGGGCAGAGAGAAGCTGCCGATCCAGGACAAACAAGGTCGCATAGATCAGGAACGACACCACCGTCAGCGCACGCATCATGATCTGCGCCCATCGAATCTCCAGCGTTCCCTTCAGCGCCGCAACGATCAGGCAAAAACAGATGTGAATGGGAGCCAGACAGATCAAGAGCACTTGGTAGGGGGCGGCGATGTTTCCGCCAAAGAGATGCCGCAGTCCCTGCGGCCAAAGCGCGGCCGCAACCACCCACGGCCCCAGCGCCAGACAGGTCACGAGAAAGTAAGAACCCAGAAAGGCGAGCCGTTTCTCTTGCGGCAGTTCGGGAATGAATTTGATTAGGACGGCATCGCCGCCCAAGTAGATCAGACCGGACGCAAGGCTGAGGTAAACCGCCAGCAGGCCATAAGTGCCAATCGCTTCCGGACCCACGCGAGCCAGCAGGATGCTGGTCCCATAGCCGAGCGGCGAGGCCAGCAGCGATAACCATAGCGTCCAGCGCATTCCGGAAACAATGCGCGCCCTCAAGTGGGAGGGGACGGCCGCCAAGGGATCGAGCCCTACGGAAGCAACCTCTTTCATCGGACCCTGCGCAGGTTGGGGTTCGCTACGCAATCCCATTCGACGTTCGATCAAAAGCCTCGCCTTCCCAACCTTCCAGATTGCCGGTAGGGCGCTGCCGTGCGCCGGATTAGGGATCGCTGGTAGCCGGCGGCAAAGTCATTTCGGACCATTCCTTGCCGATGTGAGGGAACCCATCGGCCCGGCAAGCTGCGGCCACGCCTCGACGTAGGAAGCTGACCCCGCGTTGGCCTGGACGCCTGCTCCGGCGTTGCCTGGGGGGCTCGTTGAAGCCAGGCCATGCACATCGAGAGAAACACAAGCAACCAGAGCACCTGCTGCTCCCAGGTCGACAAGAAAAAGGCGCCCACAAAGTAGCCGGCCAAGCCAGCCCGAAATCCGGTGGCGATGCACTGCAGTGCAGGCGGTGCATGGGTGCGTATGCCAGCCAGGTTCCCCAGACGCCGATAAACAAGAATCAGGATACCCATAAACGGCAGAAAGCCTGCCAGGCCTAGTTCACCGAGAACGTCCAGGTAAGTATTGTGCGAGACGTTGTAGTGGGCATCGTGGCTAAGGGCGATCGTGAAGGCCGCCGAGCCTACGCCGAACAGAGGATGGCTCTTGATAACTCCGAGCGCTGCTTTCCACAGATTCAAACGCGCTTGAGTCGAGGCGACGTCTCCCGCTGAGGGGTGCAAGACCCGGCTCACCGCCGAGCTGCCCGAGAAAAGGGAAGCCGTCGCCAGCGCCAAGCTCATGAACGCGGTCAGCAAGAGATTTCGCAAACGTCGCTTCGATCGCCAGATCAGCTGCAGCGCGGCGATTGCCACCCCGATCAAGCCCCCTCGCGAGCCCGAAATCAGGAAACCCACAAGCATGGTCACGGCGCAAGCCGCGCAGAAGACTCGCTCGAACCGCGACTTGCACACCGGGACCAACATCAGGGCGACCGGAAGCCACAGCACCACGGCGATGGCAAAGTAATTGGCGTCGTCGGTCAACCCTCCGAACGAGCGGAATTCGCTATACGACGCCTCGAATTGGAACCACTGCCGAACGACATACAGCGAACAGAATGCCTGCCCCGCGATCGCGAACAGAATGATCCGGCGGAATCGATCTTCGGTGTCAACCATGACTACGGTAACGATGAAGAGTGAAAGGATGGCCAGGATCTTTTCTATTTCACCGAGACCCATGCCAGCCAGATCTCTCGACGAGCAACTCACGAACGCAACGAGAAGGTAAACAAAGCTGCACCAGGCTTCAGGGAGACGGTAGAGAGGAGGTAAAGTTCCCTTTGCCAGTAGCCGGAGCAGCGCAGCAACCAATGCCGCCAGCCCCACACACTTAATCACCGTCAGTGGACCCACTTGGTAAGCCCACAGCCAGTGGTCGGGCATCGGAATTATTAAGGCGAGCCAGTAACAGAACAGCACGGTCCAGTTTTACCCTTTGACGAATATGCCGATCATGGGCGCCCAGCTGTGTAACCCACCGAGTCATTCAGAGCTGTTCGCAATGCTTCGCGAAGGGCCATCAGGCTGTACTGCTGCTCAACCCGGCGGCGCGCCGCCTGACCCAGTCTTTGGCGCCATGCCTGATTCGTGAGCAGCCCTGCGACTGCAGCCGCAAATGCTTCGGGCACATCCGCCAGTATGATTTCCTCGCCATCGACAAACTCCAGGCCCTCCGCGCCGAGGTGAGTCGATACGATGGGCTTGCCCATGGCCGCCGCCTCGAGAATCTTCAGCCGTGTGCCGCTGCCGATCCGGAGTGGAACCACACAGACGGCAGCCCTAGCGATCTCATCGCGCATGTCTGGAACCGTGCCGGTCACCTCAACATTGTGAAGCAACTCGAAACGCGACCTGAAGTCAGCCGGAGGATTGCGGCCCGAAACCACAAAGGTGAAGTCCGAGACCATGCCGTGGAGATGAGGCAGGATCCGGCCGACGAAGAAATTCGCTGCATCCTGATTCGGATACCAGTCCATAGCACCCATGAAGAGAACCCGTCTTTCCTCTGCCTCGAGACAAAGCTGGTATTCGCCGACATCAACCACGTTCGGAATCATGACCACCTGGACGCCGGGGCTGAGCTGTCTGAACAGATCTCCCTCCAGCTCCGAGCAGACGCCGAGCGCCGCCACGCGGCCGCACATGGCTGCCTCCCAGCGATGCATCTTCCGCGCTTCGATCCGCGCGTAGATACGCTTGAACAGACTCGGCAAGTGTCGGGCGTAGCGCTCAAGCAAGACGTAAGCCACGTGTAGCGTGTCGACGATAACCGGTACGGCCAGGTCCGGCGGCAAGTTGACGACCGGGTACATTTCGTCACAAACGACGACGTCGAAGTGGTCAGACGCCAGCCGTTCCCGCAGACAGGCGGTCATGCCTTGCGAGAAGTACCGCGAGGCGGCGTAGGGCCAAGTCGACGGAAGAGCCCGCAGCCTCCGCAAAAAATCGCCTCCGCGGGAAGTGCTGGCCTCGGATGGGATCAAGTCTACGCGACGAACCAGCTCGCGCAGAGGCTGTAGATCCTGAAACTCCTCTCCGGGCTGCGCCAGAGAAACCAGGGCTAGTTCGTGGCCGTCTTCTGCCATTGCCTTGATGAGCGACCAGAGATGCAGGCGATGACCGCTCACCGGTGGGAACGGCACTTCCAGGGTGACCAACAGAATGCGCATGGATGGGAGTCAGCTAAACTTTCGTGCAATACAGATTGATCATGCCCCGAGCCTCGGCCTCCGAAGCCAGCTTCGGAAAATCTGAGGCCTGCCACAGCCTCACTTCACCGCCGCCCTCGATTGACCCGACACTGAGGCCGAGCTCGGCAAGCCGTTGGAGGAATCGGGCGGGGTCATTACCTCCGAACCTTAAGGCTTCGGGAGCGAATTCGACTGCCAGCTTGAATTGCCGAGACCGATGAATCAATTCCCGCATACCTTCTAAGGCGAGCGGCTCTGCCCCTTCAACGTCCATTTTCACCAGGTCCACTCGCGGCCACCCCTCGCCCGCCAGAAAATCGTCCAGGGAAACCGTGGCGATCTTGCGCATCGACTCCCGAACCACACTACGTGGGTTTTCGAAAATGCTGTGCCGGTCGTTGCCCTGGCTGCTGACGAAAAGCTTCAGCGTGCCACTATGGTCGCTGACGGCCTTGGGAACTGGAAAGACGTTGGTGCAATGGTTCAGCGCGATATTCTTGCGCAGCAAAGCGCAGTTGTCAGCTTCGGGTTCGAACGCAAAGACCTTGCCTTCCGGACCAACCCAGCGCGCAAAGAGGAGCGAATAATAGCCAACATGCGCTCCCACATCCAGGGCCGTCATTCCCCTCTGGATCACTCGCTCCAGCAACTGCTTGGTCTCCTGCTCGTATTTTCCGCTAAGCAGGGCCATGGCAAAGCTCAGGCTGGGGCCCCCGTGCCGAGAGAGGTACATCTTGTAGCCATCTACCGTTTCCGGTCCCCGATGGAGAGCGAAGGCCAGGCGAGTACCCTGTGACCCGATGATGTTCATCGCGGCCAACGCCTTTCGGCCCCACCGGCTGCGACGCAAGACCCGCACTCCAATCATAAGAAACTCCCCGCACCCACCCACCCGAATCGACTCCCATGCAGCCGGCACGGGCTGCTCAGTCGGGCATTAGCCTCCAAGCACGCCCTTCCGCCGGAGAAATTTGACGGTGTTCGCGATCGGATAATAAATCCGGTCGTTGGCCAGGATGCCTCTCGTGAACCAGTCATGACTGGTGAGGAAGAACATGGCCGTGTTTGCAATATCGCGCGGCGGCGGCTCAAAATGCGTCTTGCACTGATCCCAGTCACCCTCAACGTCGATGGACGCTTCGTCAAAAACTCCCAAGCCTTGTTCTGCAGCCAGCACCACGTGGCGCGCGCGCTTAGGGTCGAGCTCCACCAGGCGCATGGCCGTCGAGTCCATGGCCACCGGGTCCGGGCTGGCCAAAAGGGTGTCAAGGCGCCTGACCGGGCCAGCCACAGGCCCGCGTCCTTCCATGCCGAAAGTGGCATCCATGAGGATCAACTTGGGCTGCAGGATGCGCTGCAAGGACGCGAGCATGGCCGAGATGCGGCGATGATGCCGTAGGCGGTCCAGGTGGTCGGGAACGCACCCCCATTGATTCTTCAAGGCGCCCGTGAAATAGGTCAAGGCGTGCGTCTTTAGAACCGGGATGTTGATGTAAGCGTCCGCCTCGAGAAGAATGCTGGGGAGCTTGATCTTTCCGGCCGGAGGACAATCTACCAGCGTAAAGGGGCCATCGGAAAAATTGACCAGCTCCACCCCCAATTCCTGCGCCATCGAGACATAGCCGGAAGCTGCGAAGGCTTCGTTTGGGGTCTGGCGCAAGTGCCGCGCTTCGCCGACGTAGACTCTCCGCGTACGGGTGAGCAGGACCTCGCAAACGGCCCGCACGACGGCAGGATTGGTGTTGCCTCCGACTACGGTCTGGGCAACCGCCGTGCAGACGTTCGGTTTGAGGACCACGGTTGAATCGGGCCGCACCCATCCTTCCCAATCAAACCGTTCCATGCATTGGCGCACGACAGTCATCAGAGGACTCTGTGCAACGCCCCGAACTATAACTTTGCTTCGCGAAGCGCTACTCATCCTAATGGTTCCTGTTCTTCCTGACTGCGCACGGATTGAAGTGACGGCGGGCTGGTACTTGTCCCAGAAATGCCATTGTCAGTCGACAAGTCCCCTCCGCTCATCCGCGGCCGCCGAAGCGGCAACTGCCAGGGGCTCAGGCGTTATCTTCCGGTCCGAGGAACCGGCTGCCGCCACCCGTCTGAACACCCGGCTGCCAAAGACCGAACGAGGCGCCAGCGAGAACGGCTTCTCCACCATCAGAAAGTGGACAGAGGGCGAAACCCAGGTGGCGCAAAATCCTGCTGCGAGCAGAGCTGCATAAAGAGCCGGCGAATGGGGCTTCGGTAAGGCGATACGACCGAAAGCCTCGGCGACACCTTTGAGCGTTAAGCCGTGCAGCAGATAGTAGGAGTAGCTCATGTTGCCGAGGTAGCGTAACGGGCTCCAGGAGAGAGCGCGCTTAAGGAATCCGCCGTAGCCGAAGCAATAAGCGGCAAACCAGAAACAACTAACGCTCAGGAAAAGCGTCTTGTACGGTCCTTGGTAGCCTGGCACGCCTTCGATCATTGTGCGGCCGTGCGTCCACGCGGGAAAGGCGGCGGCAAACCAACTGCCCTTGGTATCGAGAGCGTAAGCGATCCCGAGGCTGGCGAGAAAGAACAGCACTGCGACGATTTCACCTGGCCGGCTAAGGCGTAACCGAAACCTTCCGGAATTGAGCGCCTCATGAAGGAGTATGCCCGAAACAAACATAACCAGGCGCACGTGAGAGCTGGGTAGGAACGCGGAACCCACAAGATAGGCAATGCCAACAACGCCAAAGAAAGTGGCGCGCGCGCGGGGCCTCCACTTCCACGCGCCCGTAATCAGCACAATCATGGGCAAAGAAAGATAGAAGAAGAACTCATAGCTGAGGCTCCAGGCTACAGTAATAATCGGCGTCACCGAGAGGATGCCCGGAAGAAGCAGGAGGTTCTGTAGGATGTAGTAGGCTCCGGACCAGAAAGGACCGTGGACCCTGCTGGCGCTTGGAAACATCCACGACAGTGCTAGATACAGGCCAAGCACGGCCAGAAAAGTGGGGTAGATTCTCTCGATGCGCCGTCGCACAAAATGGGCATACGTGGTCCGTTGGCGAATGACCGCTCCGTAGATCAGGTAACCGCTGATCACGAAGAACAAATCCACTCCGGTGTTGCCGATCAATCCCATGAAGCGAGACGCGCTGAAAGAGAAGCTGCCGGGAGCCACGTAGGAGCTGAACAGAGCGTGAAAATGAACCAAGAACACCAGTAGCACGGCGAGTCCGCGAGTTCCTTCCATTGAGATAAGCCTGGAAGACTCGTTCGACACTTCATACCAGGATCCCAGGCTCGATACAGGTAAGAGCCTGCGGTGTTCCGTGCTGCCGCGCCGCCGGAAAGGCTTCTTCATTCGATTCGGAGAGTTTTCCTCTGCCGGTCTTATCTCCCGCGTCACCCCCTCAGGATAGTCTATCAGAAAAGACTGCTCAGTCATGCCCGGGTCGGCTCCAGAAACTGATGATAATTCCGGGCAACTTCACGAACCAGATCGCTCCACCGCCAGTCCCCGCTCCGGCGAGCCCATCGCACAACCGGAAGGCCACTCAGCACGCGTTCGCTGGCTGCTCGGTCGACGTTGGTTTCGCCGCCGTCTTCAAGCGCACCGGGGAGTTGTTCGAAGAGCATGTCAGCAGCCTGGTAAACGCAGTATCGGGGCGAGCCGCCGGCCGCCAGACGTGCCCAACGCGGCCACCAGCGGACGCTGCGCAGCCAGCCGCAGGCCCGCCACACGAAGATCCAGCCCCGGAGCCTTTCACTGAAAGGTCGCAGGCGCATTGAGCGCTGCATCAGGTCCTGGTTCGGCTCCAATTCCTGTGCTCCCACCAGGCGCGCCAACTCCCACTGCCAGAGCAATCTTGAATATCGAACGGCCTGGAGCCAAAATTCCCAGCCAAGATTGGCAGCCTGCTGGGGGTTGCCCCCGAGCTTGAGATCCGTAGCGACGCTCACCAGCTCGCTGAAGGGCTGAAGAGGAAATGGCCAATCCGATCGCGTTTCAGGCATAGCAACCAGTGCGCGGAGCCGCCGGCAACGCTCGCCGTAGGCAGGCGCGTAAAAGTCAGCGAAAACGGACAGCGAAGTGGCGATGTCAAGATATAACTTAACCGTTCGATATAGCAGTCCTGGTGGCAAGGCTCCGGCACGTCTCTCCACCTGGACAGCCGCCTCGAGATTCTCGATCATCCGGTTTGCCAGGAGCCGCCACGCATCTTCCAAAGGAATATCGGCGGGAGACATGTCCGGAATGAGGCGCGCTACCGACCGGTCTCCGTACACCACGCGACCGCAGGCGCGCAATTCGTATCCGAAGATCCGAGGCTGCAACTCCTCGAGAAAGCTGGGATTCACGGGGGCCAACTGAACGTGCCCCGAGATGCCCTCGCACCCCAGTTCGGCCCGGATTTCTTGCTCCAGTGACGCTATCGCTCCCTGTGCGGGTAGGGACGCCGGAGGTTCGAAAACCAAGAGGAACTCCGCATCGCCTAGGAGTTCCCACCCGTTAGGCTGAGGAGTCCAGGTGGCTTCGTTACGCGCCAAGCTGCCAGTGATCATCACAGCGCGCAAACTGCCCGCGTAGCGGCGCGCACAGACGCTCGCTGTCTTCTGGCAGACGGTCCACCCCAGCGCCGCAGTGTCGCCTGGAGACTCGGAGGGCGAAGGAAGAATGGGAGACAGATTCTCAAAAGCCATCATTTTCCGCTGGCCAGTCGCTCTGCCGGAACGGGCGTGCCGGCGCAGGCACATTCTTCAACCTTTGCCTGTGTCGGTTCATCTCCTTCTCCGGCTGAGACTGAACGTCTCAGGGCACGCAGGTAGAATTCCGCCGTCATCTGGACTTGACGCTCCTGGCTGAAGCGTTGGACCACCCACGCTCTTCCCGCTTCGCCCAGACGTTGTCTGAGGTCCGGGTCAGCGAGCAGCAAGCATACGGCTTCGGCCAAGCGGCCAGGCTGACCCGGTGGGACCGTCACTCCGGTCTTGCCGTTAATGACCACTTCGCCAGTCCCATCAACGTCCGTCGCAACCATCGATTTCCCCATGGCCAGTGACTCAATCGCGGCGATGGGCAGTCCCTCGAAGCGGGAAGGCAGCACCGTGAAGTGCGCGAGGGCCAGCCAATCGGCAGGATTTGACTGATAGCCGACGAAACGGACGCTGCCTTCGAGGCCGAGCGACCCGGCCAGGGCTTCCAGTTCGGCTCGCGACGCCCCTTCTCCCACGCACACCAGACGCACCGAAGGAAACTTGCGCATGACGGCGGGCCAGGCCTGGAGGAGTACATCGTGTCCTTTCTGAGGCTCCAGCCGGGCGAGCACGACGACTACCGGATCATCCTCGCTAAAGCCCAGATTCCGCTTCATGCCAGCGGGCGGAACGCGCGCCGGATCAAAGCGCGCCAGGTCGCCGCCGTTCTGAATGGTCACGATCTTACGCGCCGGCAGTCCCTTTTCGTTCTTTAGGTAGTGAGCGTTGGCCTCTGAGACAGCGATGTAGTAATCGACGAACCGACCCGCCAGACGATCGATCACAAAGCTCCCCTGAAGCCAGCCCTTTCGCCATTCCTCCCGAAGGTGGGGGGTCTCAACGACCAGTGGCACTCCGCACAGCCAGGCGAGCGGTGAGGCGAGACGGCTAGCCTGGAACAGGTGCGTATGCAGCACATCGGGCCGCCGCTCGCGTACGAGCCGCGCCAATCGCCATGCGCCTGTTAGGTCTCGGGCGCCTTCAAGGCGCAAGGGGATTATCTCGACGTCGCGCGGTACGTCGGTTCGCATCTTTTCAGCCAACTCCGGGGTGCAGGCCAGGAGGAGACGGAAGCATTTCCGGTCCAGTCCTCGAAGCAGAACCAGGATGTGCTCTTCCACGCCGGCGCGAATCCGGGCGTTGTCGAAATACAGGATTGAAACTCGGCTCGGTTTCATAATCTTTGCGGCCACTGGTCGTAGCCCCAGTCTTCCGACACGCGTCCACAACCTCAACTAGCATTGACGACGGCAGTCTTGAGGCAGCGGTAGACGTCAGCGATGCTCCGTACGTCGGCGGACGGCTTTCGGTTGCTGAGGAAAACAGCGTCCGAATACGGGTCATCGGGATGGTAGCCGTGCATCCCGGCTGGCGTCCACCCGGGTCCGTTAAAGTCACTGTGGGAAAGCAACCAGCCGGGATGGAGCAGAAAAATCAATTCGCCGTAACGACGGTCGGGAAACAGGATGCCGAGTTGGCGCAGCTCCTCGTCCGAAAGAACCCGCCCACAGTCCAGTTTCTCCACCATCTCGGTGATTTCGCGCCGTCCGCGGTCGCTGAAGAACCAGAAGCGAGCCATAGTTGAGTCGTAGACGGCCAGATAATCTCCGGGCATCGACAAGCGGAGTGACTCAACGTCACGAACCAAGTCATGGTGCTCGCGCACCGGCGTCATGCCATGATCGGACGTGATGATGAACAAAGCTTCAGGATCGTGCCGCTGGGCAGCCTCAAACAATGCTCGCAACCGCTTGGCGTACCAATTAAGTTTCGCGTCGAGCGGTTCAGGATCGGACCATTGATTGTGCAGGAGCAGGTCCATCTCGCACAGATATACGAAAAAGAATCTAGCGGCGTCAGCCTCGATGTCAGCGCAGGCGCGCCGCAGAATTTCCTGATCGCTCCAGTCATGATAGGTGTAGCTGCGGTACGGAATGCCCTTGTCGACCAGCTGATCGAAAACTGATTTTGCGCCTGCGATCCCTCCGGGCTCATAGATGTTTCGGCGTTCGACAAAGTTGAACCAGGGCAGGAGGCGCGGACTGACACAGCAGTCGAAGTTCTGCCCCATGCCGAGCACGCGTTTTCCGAGTTCCTTGACCAGCTTCCGGCTCACCCGGTTGTCCAGAAATCGGTCTGGCAGAAAGCTGAAGTGCCTCAGCCAGTGGAAGGGCGAGCCTTTAGGATCGTAATAGAAAAGGTTCCAATGGCCGCTTTGCGAAGGTGGAACGCCCGTCAACATAGTAGGAATGGCGCCGGAGCTGAAACCCAGCACCGTCCGCAGCGGAGCGCGAAAGGGCAGAGCGTCTCCGAGAAAGTCGCGGCCCTCGAGGAACTTCCAGCCCAGCGCGTCGATCAGAACGAAGACGAATAGCCCTCGTGCGGCCTGAGTCTTGCCTCCATCCGATGCTGTCAAAGTTCGCATGAATCCCTACCTTGGTCGTTAGCAGCACGTGGGAGGTCTTTACGGAATCGAGCGTACAATGAGAGGTCCCAAGCGATTCGCCACACCAAGCGGCAAGCGTTGCCAGATCCTCGTGGCCCAAAGGTAGCGCGGATTCTCCGGACGGAGTTGCGGCAGCGCCGCACCAGGAGTCAGCCAGTAATACCAGCGGAGCGGCCTCTCCTCGCAAATCCAGTGCCGCTTGAATTCATGGACACCGCTGCCCGGTGTGCATCGACCAAGGTCCACCCGCTTGTAACCGTTCTCCAGCGCCCATTCCAGCAAAGTCCAGTACAAAAGGACAGCAGAATACTTCCGACGGGACTCAGGCAATGTGGCGCTCCAAGGCCAGTCGACGGTGCCGCGGAAGGCTGTTGTAATGCCACTGGCGACCGGTTGCCCTTCGTCGTAGAGCGTAACGATTCGGTTTTCGCCCGGGAGGAATCGGCACATGTTTTCGAACCACTGCGGCGGATAAACCGGCGTGCCGAGATTCCGCATGTTAACGGCAAAGATTCTGTAGAACGTCTCCACGTCTTCAAGGCCGCCCCACTGGACACGCAGTCCGCGCTTGCGGGCGCTGCGGACTTTGTTTCGGATTCCTGAACTCAGGCGCCTCCAAAGATCGTCGATCGTGGCTGGTAGTTCGACTAGCATGGTGACCTTGCTCGTTGCTTCCTGCCAACCGTAATGGCATGGAACTCCTTGCCGGAGTTCAACATGGCGAGCCCCAATCTCGCGCGCAATTTGGACCGCCTTGGCCAGCAGCTTCTCCTCGGCCGCCGGAGTACTTGCCAGCACGCCCCCATAGCTAAAAAAGGGCATCGAGACGAGGAAGTTTCCGAACAGGCGGCTTTTGATTGAAACCAGCGGCAAGATTCCCTGTGGGACCCCGTCGCCGCTGGCCAGCAGGTAGTAAGTCTGATGACCATATGTGTCCTCGACCACGTGTTTCCAGGCCCAGCGGTGATAATTCGAGGCCTCGGGCATGGAGACAACGTAGGCGTCCCAAAGGGACGCGTCTCGGCAAATCTCCACATCTAAGCTATTTGTTGCCAGTATCATAAAGAAAGCCAGCAGTCAGGTCCTAACCGTCCTAAGGTCTGGGAGAACTCGGGAATCAGGCGACTTCCTTGAGAAACTTCACGATCGTCCAGGCCCCCGATTCAGTTACCCGAATGTGCATCGGCAGGGTAACTACTTCCCGTGAAGCCCGCTCGCCCTCGGGACAAACGCCTGTTCGGTAGGCAAAAACCTCTTCCCTTACGCCATCAGGCCTATCCACTGGATAGCGGTACCAGTCTCCCAACTCAATCCGGCTCCGCTCTGCTTCCTCCAGGACGCGCTGCTTGTGGCGAACACGGACCGGGTAACAGAGCAGGACAGGGTCACGATCCGGAGGGGCGCTCAGCACGGGCAAGTCGGCCGATTGCAGAGCGGCGTCATAGACCGCCTTCAGGTACCGCCGGTGATCGATGACGGAAATCTCCGACAGGCGACGCTTCAGTAGCTTCTCCTGAAAACCCGACATCTGTTTGGCGTAATCGGAGGCCCGGGGCTCGACACCTTGGAGCTCCTCGGGCGTCGACGAGCCGACGAAGATGCCTTTCTCCGAGAGCCAACGGTAGCCCTTCCTTGCCAACCAATAGAGCCAGGGCGAGGAAAAAACCTCGCGGACGCCCACCTGGGCCGCAACAAGCAAGGTCTCACGAATCGAGGGAGGTGCACACTCGTCATCGTGAAAGCGACCCAAGGCTGCGGCGAGCTTTGGGTCCGAAGTTCGAGCCCACCCGCCGAGCCCCGTAGACACCGGCTTGCTCCAGTGCGAGCTGAAAAAGGCGGCATCCCCCAGATTCCCCAGGTGTTGCCACGCCCCGCTGTCGTCGCGATATCGGCTTCCCCAGACGTGGGCACAATCCTCTAGGACCGCAATGTCCCTATCCCGTGCCCAAGCGACGATAGCTGCGGTGTCAGCGGGGATTCCGTAGGTGTGCTGGATGATGATAACTTTGACTTGGCCTCGGCTTCTGTCGCCGCAAGCGGCCTCTATCCCCGAAAGCGACATGTTGAAGGTGCCAGGATCGATATCAGCGTAGATGGGCTCACAGCCTGCCATACGAACCGCCAACGGAACCGCAAAGCAGGTATAACCTGGCACAACGACAACACTTCCAAGACCAACGCCAAGCGCTCTCAAAAGACCATAAAGTGCAACGCGTCCCTTCCAGAACGTGTAAACTCCAGGCCCTTTCAGCCAGTCCGTGGCCGGAGCACTTCCCAGCGGCGGTGCTAAGCTAGAGTCCGCGATCAGTTCATCCGGAATTCTAATTTCTGTGCTCGCGCTCATATCCTAACCTTGCCCCGCCGCGAAAGGGTAGGGATCTCCCACACCGCGAAGCCCCGCCCTCTGCAGGCGTCCACCAGCCCTGCCAAGGTCGACGCGCCGCCCAGAAGGATGTAGAGCGGAACGGAAACCAAACGGCTCCCGCTCTGGCCACTGAGCGCCAGGATCAGACCTGCGAGAGCTGCGGCATAGAAGATCAACTGGAATGCCAAAGCGACTGCAAAGAAATGATTTCCAGCCAGCATGGCCGTCGAAATAAGCACGATAGCCAGGGGAAGGAGGGTCAGCCAGCGCAAGAACTTTCGCGAAATGAACTGCCAGCCACGAAGGGGGCCCAAGATGTTCCGGAGCCTCCACATAGCCAGCGCGCCCTGGGCGGAAATCCGTCGCCGCTGCTCGAAGGATTCCCAAAGCGAGCTAGTATCCCGCTCCAGCACAATGGCTTCTGGCTCATGCCGCACCCAGTAGCCAGCGGCGCCAATCCTCAACGGCAGTTCGAGATCGTTCGCCAGTTCCGGCACCAGTGGGGCAAAAAGCGACCGGCGGATGGCGAAGATGGCGCCATCACAGGCCAGCACCGATCCGATCTTGCTCTCCAGCCGCTTGATCGCTGATTCGTATCCCCCGTAGGCGCCGGAGCCACCTTCTATGACAGAATGTTCGACTTCCGGCACTAGGTGGGTCTCTCCGGTGACGCAGCCCACTCGAGGGTCGGCAAAATGGCGCACCAGTTTGCGCAGACAACCTGGGGCGATATGTGAATTTGCATCCGTGAAGAAGAGTAACTCGCCCCGGGCTGACTGCGCCAACCTATTGAGCGCCAAGTTCTTGCCTGATCGCCTGTCGAGCCGCATCCATATCAGCCGCGGATCCTTAATTTGCTGCAGCATGTCGTCCGTGCCATCCTCGGAAGCGTCGGAGGCAACCAGGACCTGTAAACGGTCGTTAGGGTAACTCCAATCAAGGGTTTCCTGCACCTTCCAGCCGATGTCCCTTTCCTCGTTCCGGGCTGAGATGAGCACCGACACGGCGGGCAGGAAGTCCTGGTCGATGACGGGCCTCACCGGGCGTAGTAAGGACAACAGCTTCAGGGCAACCAGGTACCCGAAGTACACGTAACCCAGCCAGACGACTGCGATGCCGAACAGGACTAACGTCAGCGTCCTCCGCGATTGATAATAAAAACCTTAATCGAGCACTGCGAAGTCTTATCGGCCGCTTTCGCAAGGCGGATTAGCCTTCGATGAGTCGTTCGGCAGATGGCTTCCACACCGGCCCTCCTGCACCACTCTTTCACCCAGCCTACCACAGTGCGAGCTCTTTGGACCATGATCTTGATAACGTTAGGCTGTGTAGGGTTGGCCCGGCCTACACGGCTCGCATACCAGCCTGCCAAGCCCGGTTGCCGATCTCAGTGCGCGCGAACTGGCGCGTGATCGAAAAGAGGATAGCTACCCGCGGCCGCTGGCCACCGCAGGAGCGCCGTTTGCGCGGCCGTATTGCCGTGCGGGGTGGGCGCTCCAGCCTTGCGCCACCGCGCGCCAGAGAGTGACTCTTCGCGTGGCCCTGATTTTGCCGAATTCGGGAAGGAACGTCCCGATCCTGGCAGAAAGAGCCACCAGCTCGAGCAGCTCGAGTTGCACGAGAGGCAACACGATCGTGCCCACCACCCCTGAGCTACGCGAGATTTTTGTAAATCAATGGCGGGAAGATCCAAGTGGCTGGTAAAGGGGCCTGAAAACGGGTTGACAGTCTAACATCAAAGCTGAATGACACACGGTCGAGCCGGAATTTGAACCGCGTGACACTCGTCACAAGCAAAGGTGTGTGCCATCACAGACGCATTGACGCTGCCTTAGTAAGCTAGCCGTGGAGTGAAGCAGGGCCGAAGGAACACCAGTCACACACGCGGCCGGGAGGTGAATGCGATGCCCAAGTTCGAACGAATTCTCTGCCCCGTCGATTTTTCGGAGTTTTCCGCCAAGGCCTCTGAATACGCCTATTCGCTGGCCAAGCATTACCGGGCCAGGTTGTTTCTTGAACACGTGGTTCAGCCGCTGACCATCGCCTATCCGTACTACAGCTTCCCGATGCCAGCCGCCGACATGTACCTCGATCAGGACGTGGAGGCGCGTAAACGCCTTCAAGAGTTTGCCCAACGTTACACCCGTAATGGACTGCAGCCGGAGTTGGTGGTTCAGAAGGGTCTGCTGCCGGAAGGTATCCTCGCCTTCGCAGAGAGGAACAAGGTGGACCTAATCGTGATGGGCACGCACGGGCGTCAAGGCTTCGATCGCCTGACGCTGGGATCGGTGACCGAAAAAGTGTTGCGCAAGGCCCACTGTCCGGTCCTGGCCGTCCGCAAGCCCGCCCACGACTTCATCACAAGCGAGGAAGGCGCGGACCCGGTTCAGCTCCGGAAGATTCTGTTTTGCACGGACTTCTCCGACCATGCCCATCGCGCCTTGAGCTACGCCTTGTCGCTGGCGATGGAGTACAACGCGGAACTAACCTTGCTCCATGTGCTCGATGACGTGGGCACGGCCCAGGTTCTACAGGAAGGCACGAACGCGGCCTTGCAGGAGCTCGAGAAGCCGGTCCCACCCGACGCCCGCAACTGGTGCTCAATCCAAGCAATGGTGCGCGTGGGGCGGCCCTACCAGGAGATCGTTCAACTGGCGCTTGAACTCCAAGCCGACCTGATCATCATGGGTGCACGCGGGCGCGGCGCCTTGGACCTGGCTCTGTTTGGGTCCACGACGCACAGGGTGCTTCAGTTGGGCTCCTGCCCGGTTCTGGCGGTCCACGTCTGAGTACGCGAACCTACACCGCTGCGCGCCAGAGGCTCCGGCGGGCTGAGGTGGCGGGGAGTCAGGTCCGAGCGGCGAACCGCGAGGCAGCCGCCGCTCGGCGCGAGATCTATTTCTTCTTGGGGGGAACGACAGCGTCCTTGAAAGCCTTGGCCAGGCGGAACTTCACAACCGTCTTGGCCGGAATCTTGATGGGCTCACCCGTTTGAGGATTGCGTCCCACGCGGGCCTTGCGGTTGGCCTTCACGGCCTTCCCGAGTCCGGGGATCACGAATTGGCCGGAACTCTTGGTTTCCTTCGTCGCTAAGTTTGCGACCTCCTCCAAGAACGCCGCAGCCGCCTTCTTTTGGATGCCCACTTTCTCCGCCAGATGGGCAACCACTTGTGACTTTGTCAACCCTTTCGCCATTGAGTTTTTGTCTCCTCTCTCCGTGTTTGATTTTAGGCCCCTCAACTGCAAGGTTTAAGCGCACACTCTATGAAAGAAGCGCGCGGGTGTCAAGCCATTTTCGGCGGATCATTCGAAATCGGGGCAGGAAAGATGCGGGTCTGAGCCGGGTGTGCCCTCCAAGGATTGACTCCATCAACGCTCGCGCCGGTCTGTGTTTGCCGCAGGAACCAGGCTGCGGAGGATATGCTAGTACTTAGTGACGTAAGTCGCCGTAATATTTCTTGAGCCCGACGCTGTGCACCACCCGCTTCCGCCATTCGAACGGTGCCGCTTGGGCGTTGTAAGCCTCCAGGAAGCGGTCAATTGCTTCCCGGACTTGATGCGGCGAGGTGAAACT
>DATDGP010000047.1:0-3049 GCA_036522035.1 Terriglobales bacterium | reverse complement strand
GTCAGAACCCTTAAGGAATCGTGCCTGGAGCGCCTCATTCTGTTCGGTGAAGGCTCCTTGCGAAGGGCCCTTCATGAGTTTGGCGAGCACTACCATCACGAACGGAACCACCAAGGCCTGGGCAATCGCCTGATCATCATGTAACCGACTTGCGCTGAGAGCAGCAGAGCGGTCCAGTGCCGCCAGCGCCTCGGCGGCATGCTGAAATACTATCATCGGCAGGCGGCCTGAAGGCAGAGGCCAGGCAGCTGCTAGGCTATGCCGTCCGACTCTGACCGAGGAGGGCATGGCATTTCGTGCCTGCTGTGCTCGCCGTCCTCGTACGATCTGGACGGCGCTAATTCTTGCAACGAGCCGGTAAATATAACTGAGCCGCACACTTCAGGAGGAAATTCAGGAGCAGACTTGCGCACTTCCGTCAAGAACGATGGTCTGCTTCCAATATTTGGACACTACTAACGTATTTTGGCAACAGTTTGCGCCGCAGTTGCGCGCAATCGCGGATGCCCTTGAAGGGCGTGTGCTCCCGGCGTTCGAACACATTGAGCGGGAAGCCGATGAGGCAGCCGACAAGGCGCTCTCGCGAATGAATCCGCAGCAAGGCCGCATTATCGAGCTGCGCTTTTTCAGCGGCCTATCAATCGAAGACACTGCGCATGCCCTGGGTATTTCACCCGCCACCGTCAAGCGCGATTGGGCGGTCGCCCGCGCATGGCTGTATCGCGAGATGGCTCGAACCACACATCTATGACGCCCGAGCGATGGGCACAAGTGAATGACGTTCTCCAAAGGGCCATGCAAGTGGCTCCGGAAGGGCGGGCCACCTTTCTGGATGGGGCCTGCGCCACCGATGATTCGCTGCGGCACGAGGTGGAATCGCTTCTGGCCGCTGACGATGAGGCCAGCTCCGGTTTCTTGCGCTCCCCGCTGGCGGGATTGGCCACTCGATCGCGGCTCGGTGACTACGAAATCCAGTGTCTACTTGGGGCTGGTGGTATGGGCGAAGTGTACCGGGCCCGCGACCTTCGCTTGCGCCGGGAAGTGGCCATCAAGGTCCTGCCAGCCCTGTTTTCGTCCGATCCTGATCGTCTGCGGCGCTTCGAGCAGGAGGCCATTGCGGCGGCGGCTCTGAATCACCCCAACATTCTCGCGGTTTTCCAGATGAGCGCCCATGAGGGAGCGCCGTACCTGGTTTCAGAGCTGCTCGAAGGCGAGACACTGCGGGAGCACATCAAGGCTGGCCGGATTGCAATGCGCAAAGCTCTCGATTACGCCGTGCACACGGCGCACGGTTTGGCGGCGGCACACGAGAAGGGAATCGTGCATCGCGACCTGAAGCCGGAGAACCTGTTCGTCACCAAAGATGGACGAATAAAGATCCTGGACTTCGGCTTGGCGAAGCTGACGCAATTGCAGCCCGATTCCAGCGTCCTGACCGCAGACGGCGAGATCAGAACCGGCGTGGTGATGGGCACCATCGGCTACATGTCGCCCGAGCAGGTGCGAGGCCAGACGGCGGACCACCGCGCTGACATCTTCGCTTTCGGCGCGATCATCTACGAAATGCTGACCGGCCAGCGGGCGTTTCAGAAGCCAACGGCGGCGGAGACGATGACGGCCATTCTGAACGAGGAGCCGTCGCCGGTTTCGCAGAGTGCTCCTCATATTTCGCTGGCCTTGCAGCAGGTTGTGCACCGCTGCCTGGAGAAGAATCGTGAACAGCGGTTCCAGTCAGCATCCGACCTGGCATTCGCCCTGGAGGCTCTCTCAGACCCACACGTCGCTACGAGTGGAGCCGGATGGGAATGGTCGCGACGAGTTTGGCGTTCGAAATATCGGACGCTGCTTTTGCTCCTCGGAGCGGCGATAGTAGCCGCCCTCCTTCTGGCTTTGATTACCTCGATCATGTATTGGCGGTCCGGCGAGAACTCGACCCGCGATCCGGTCTTCGATGGCACTCTGCGCCAGGGGCTTTCAGCGCAGCTGGAGCAATCACCATTTCTGAACCTGCTCTCGGACCAGCGGGCTCCACGCACACCATGGGCGAATTCGCTCGATGCCTCAAAGCCGCAGACCGAGAACCGCGGTCTGCGCTACCTGGCCGTGCGGTCAAACTCACGATATCCCCATTCACGCCGATCGATCACCGCCACTTTCCGCACGGCCACCGGCAGTTTATCACCCCAGCACCCGGCGCCGACCGGCAACGTACCACCAGACTGCCCCAAATGCAACCACCAGCCGGGTCGGACCTCGATTCCGAAGAGGTCCATTTCTTCGCGAGAACCAAAGAAGGAAAGAGGGAGTATCTTGAGGAGTTCCTTCGGCGCTGTATCAAAGATATCGACAAGGCTTGGATCGCTGCCTGAATGCCCAGATTGTACCCGAGCGCTTCTCGCTCAGTCGTCTCCACCGACCCTCGGGGGGTGCCGTATTTCTGGGCTCAACCAGGAGTCTTCTACCCGCTTGACAGGCGCGTTTTAGCACAACGGTTCTTGGTAATCCTCAAAATCAGGCACCTGCAAGGGGCGCTGGACATGGTATGAAATCTGACCGCGTGTACGGACGGAGGCTGCCGTAATACCCATCCACTCGCCCCGAGAACCAGCGCACCAGCAACCCAGCAACCGAGCGGGACCACGGACCTAGCAACCCTGGGGTGTAGCAACCCCGCAATCTCTAGAAGACCGGAGGAACAGCGAAATAGACGCAGACCGCCTGAGACTTCAGCGTAGAACACTGGGATCAACGAAGCTGCACGCAGTGTTAGTGTTAACCGTGCCGCGACTGTGAACCCTTTTTCTACACATAGCGCCGCTTGTTCTATAAACACTGAGTACCTATCGATCTTCATTCCACGCCGCTTTTTTCTAGACATGGCTGGAATTCTGAGTATCCCGAGCTTTTTGCCTCAGTGAACACCCAAAACCGGCCACTCATGATCACCTGAAAACCGGCCAACGGAGACCCCCTCCGGGACATTGACGCGGTCGCGAGGCGTAGCCTCGTGACCATGGCCAATGTCTTGAACGACGAGAAGAAGCAACAA
>DATDGP010000046.1:0-1744 GCA_036522035.1 Terriglobales bacterium | reverse complement strand
GATGCGGTGGTCAAGATCATTCCTGCTCCTCGAACGGAAGCTGAGCCCGCGATGCCCCCTCAAGAACCTGCTGCGGACGAAGGTCTTGCGGTTGAAGAAGCCGAGCCGGTGCCGAGAGAAACCAGGGTTGCCATCATCGGCCACCCCAACGTGGGCAAATCCACGTTGCTGAATGCCCTGACAGGTACCTCGCGCGCGATCGTGTCGCCCATCGCCGGGACAACTCGCGACGCGGTCGACGAGCGTATCGAGAGGGGCGGCAAGAGCTATCGCTTCATTGATACCGCCGGCATTCGCCGCAAGGGCAAGACCCATCTGATGGCGGAAAAGCTATCTGTCGTCATGGCGCGCAAACACCTGGAATCAGCCGACGTCGCGCTACTGGTGATCGACGGCGTCGAAGGCGTCACCGGGCTCGACGCTACCATCGGCGGCTACGCGCATGAAAGCGGACGTTCGGTGGTGATCGTGATCAACAAATGGGATCTGGTGGGCCCGGCACGGCAGGACGGCGTTCGTCCCGCCGATCGCAATCTGTACGAGCAACAGATCCGGCGAGCGCTCAAGTTTCTGGATTACGCGCCCGTAGTGTTTGTCTCCGCGGAGACCGGCAAGAATCTGGAGCGGCTTTTCGAGTCGCTGGAACTGGTGGCGGCGGAACGTCGCAAGCGCATCTCCACCGCCCAGATGAATCGGTTTCTCGAAACCGTGGACTTCGAGCGCGCCGCCGTGCCCTATCGGCAGAAGGTCAAAGTCTTTTATATGACCCAAGCGTCAGTCGCCCCGCCGACCTTCGTTCTCTTCACCGACAAGGACGTGAAACTGCATTACTCCTACGAGCGCTTCGTCCAAAACCAGATACGGCAAGCCTTCGGATTCATCGGCACTCCCATCCGCATCAAGAACCGGGCGCGGCGAAAGGTGGAATTGGGCCCAAAAAAGGACAGGCGCCGCTAGGTCTCACTGCAACCGGCCCAAGATCAAGCCTCCATCCGAATTTAGGGTAATTCTGATTGAACCTTTTTCGGTTCTATTCGTCTTAGAGGTTATGCTGCAAGACATTCGCTACGCCTTCCGCATGATCTTCCGCAGTCCGGGGTTCACCGCCATAGCCGCCTTGTCGCTGGCGCTGGGCATCGGTGCCAATGCGGCCATATTCAGCCTGGCGGACGCCTTGCTGTTGCGTCCGCTGCCGGTGAAGGACCCCGGCACGGTGATGGCCGTCAGCCTGGACACCGGCGGGAACCCCGGTAGCCTTTCCTACCCCGACTACCGCGACCTGCGCGGCGCTGCCAAGTCCTTCGACGGGCTGGTGGCCTTCGAGTTTTCCACTTTCAGCATGGCCCGCACCGCGAGCGAGACGCCCCAACTCCGCGTGGGCGTCCTGGCCAGCGACGATCTATTTTCCGTGCTTGGCGTGCAGCCTGTTCTAGGACGCGACTTCCTACGCGAAGAGACCGCTCGCGGGGGAACTCCCGCCGTGGTGCTGGCCTATGCCTTTTGGCAGGACCAGTTCTATGGCGACCGGTCGATCCTTGGCAAGACGGCGCGCATCTCCGGCATCGACTTCAACGTCGTCGGCATCGCCCCGAAGAGTTTCACCGGCCTCGACCAGTATGTGCGGCCGGCGTTCTATGTGCCGATGCAGATGGCTCAGCGCTTAAATGGAGCCCCCAAGGATCCCCTGGAAGACCGCAACGCCTACAGCTTTACCGTGGAAGGCCGGCTGAAGAGGGGCGTGAAC
>DATDGP010000045.1:0-3464 GCA_036522035.1 Terriglobales bacterium | reverse complement strand
AACGCCAGTTCACCGTCCGCAACCCCGCCGATCAGCAGATTGTTGGAAACCTGCATAGCTTCGCGGCCGAAGAAATCGAAACATCGGTAGCTCAGGCTCGATCCGCGCAAGCCCGCTGGGCAGCGACACCCTGGGCGTCACGCCGTCGCATTCTTGAGCGCTTCCAGCAGATCTTGTGCGACGAAAAAGACAACATCGCTCAGGTGATTACTCGCGAAGCCGGCAAGCCGCTGGCGGAAGCTATCGCGACAGAGATTCTCGTCGTGCTCGATACCGCCAAGTTCTTGCTGCATGCAGTTCCGGCATTCCTGCGTCCTGAAGCTGTGCCGCACGCCAATCCGGTAATGAAGCTCAAACGTGGCGCGCTCTGCCGCGAGCCCTACGGTGTGATTGGGATTATCAGTCCCTGGAATTATCCGTTCAGTCTGCCAGCAGTGCAGACGCTGACGGCGCTGGCAACCGGCAACGCAGTGGTGCTCAAGCCTTCAGAATTCACTCCTTTTTCTTCCTTGGAATTGCAGCGACTGCTTCGCCTATCGGGACTGGATCGAGATCTTCTTCAGGTCATCACCGGCGAGGGTCCAACCGGCGCCGCCCTGCTGGAATCATCGATCAACAAGCTGCTTTTTACAGGCTCTGTGGCCACCGGCAAACGTGTGGCCCAGGCGGCCGCCGCGCGGCTGATGCCAGTGGTGCTCGAGCTCGGCGGCAAAGATCCCATGATCGTGCTCAAGGACGCCGACATCGATGTAGCTTCCAGCGCCGCCGTCTGGGGAGCATTCATGAACGCCGGCCAAACCTGCCTCTCCGTAGAACGCTGTTACATTCATGAATCCATCTATCAGGATTTCTTGAAGTCATGCGTGGAGAAAACGGCCAAGCTTCGCCTTGGAGCCGGAACCGATCCTGAGGCTGACGTGGGGCCGATGATCCACGAGCGGCAATTGCGCATCGTCGAGACCCAAGTGGAGGATGCTATCGCTCGCGGTGCCAAGGTGTTGGCAGGCGGCAAACCTTTACCTGAGCTCGGAGCCAACTTCTTTGCCCCCACCATCCTCGCCGACGTGGATCATGCCATGCTTCTCATGCGCGAGGAGACCTTCGGTCCTGTACTTCCCGTACGCAGCTTCAAGACTGAAGACGAAGCTGTGGCCCTGGCCAACGATTCCGAGTTTGGCCTGTCAGCCAGCATATGGACCCGCGATCGGAGCCGCGGTGAAGCTCTGGCCCGGCGCGTCAACGCTGGCACGGTCATGGTCAATGACCTCATCGCCTGCTTCGGAATCTGCGAGGCCCCTCATGGCGGTATCAAGGCCAGCGGCATGGGCCGCACCCACGGCCGTTTTGGTTTGGAAGAGGTGGTTTGGCCCAAATATGTCGACTCCGACCTAACGCCAGGAATGAAAAAGCTCTGGTGGTACGGCTATGGTTCGACTTTCCACCAGCAGATGAACGGATTCATTGAGCTGCTTTTTAGTAAGGGCTTAAGAAATCGCGTCCGGGGAGCCGTAAACAGCACTAAAGCATATCTTCACCGCAAACCTTTTTAGAGTAAAATCTGTTGAGAGTGCGGTGGAGCTTTAAAAAGTGACATTGAAACACTCTCACCTCATCTACGACTGGAACACCGTCGACGGCGCGGAATTCAGGCCCGGCGGCCAAGTCTTGCTGAACGACGAATCGCTTCGTGATGGACTACAGTCACCATCTGTCAAAGACCCATCGATCGAGGACAAACTCCGCATCCTGCACCTGATGGATGAGTTGGGCATCAATAGTGCCGATGTCGGCTTGCCCGGAGCCGGCCCGCGCGCTCGAGCCGACGTGGAGCGTCTGGCACTGGAGATCGCCAATTGCCATCTCAAGATCAAGCCCAACTGCGCCGCGCGCACTCACGAGAACGACATCCTGCCGGTGGCGGAGATTTCCCAGCGCGCCGGCCTGGCGATCGAGGTCGCGTGCTTTCTCGGGTCCAGCCCCATTCGCCGCTACACCGAAGACTGGACTGACGACTTTCTTCTACGCACCACGGAAAGAGCGGTGAAGTACGCTCGCTCCCTGGGACTCGAAGTCATGTATGTCACCGAAGACACCTCGCGCTGCGATCCCGAGACCGTCAAGCGCTTGTACACCGCCGCCATCAACGGTGGTGCCAGGGCCATTGTGATCTGTGACACCGTGGGCCACGCCACGCCCAGCGGAGTGCAGGCGCTGATTCGCTTCGTTCTGAATGAAGTGGTGAAGCCCTCCGGACAGAGGATTCGCGTAGACTGGCACGGTCACTCCGATCGGGGCCTAGCCGTTGCCAACTCGCTGGCGGCGTTGGCCGCTGGCGCGGATTGTGTCCACGGAACCGCTTTGGGTATCGGCGAGCGGGTGGGCAACACCCAGATGGACCAGATGTTGGTCAATCTAAAGCTGATGGAGGTTTCGCCCTGGGCCCAGCAGGACCTGAGCAAACTAAAGGACTACTGCCTGACTGTCTCTCGGGCCACGGGGATTCCCATCCCCAGGAACTACCCGGTATTGGGCGAAGATGCATTCCGTACTGCGACCGGAGTACATGCCGCGGCCGTCATCAAAGCGTTTAAGAAGGGCGATATTGAGCTGGCCAACACCGTCTATTCCGGTGTACCCTCACACTACTTCGGCTTGGAACAGATCATTGAGATTGGTCCGATGAGCGGCAAATCGAATGTGATCTTCTGGCTGGAGCGCAGGGGCATCGCGGCCGCAGACGAATTGGTGGATCGCATTGTCCAGCGAGCCAAGGCGTCAGACCGCATCCTGACGGAGGAGGAAATCCTCTCCTGCTGCCAGAATGTCTCTGCAGGCGTGTAGATCTGCTTCCGGCAAAAACACGGTTTCCTCAGACAGGCGTTGAAGCGTAGTTCCCCCGATGCCAGCCAGGACCCCGTAGAACCTCCCTGCAAAAGGAGAATGCATGAAGAAGTTAACTACGTTTGTGTTGGCCATGCTCTTGGCCGCCAGCCTATCGTTGGCTCAGACTCCGTCCGGCGACAGTACAAAGACCGGCAAGTCTGACGCGCCTGCAACAGCCCACAAGGGCGCCAAGAAAGGGCACAAGGGCGGCAAGAAAGGCCAGAAGAGCAGTAGCAGCACGAATACGGGAAGCACCACTCCGAAGTAGGAGTTTTCTCTCGGAGCTTGATTTGGATTTGAAGCGGCCTTTCCCCGGCCGCTTCTCTTTTGCGACCGGGGAAAGGGCGTTTTTTATTGCCAAAGAATGGCCGCTGGTATCTAATGCTTCCCAGCAAGCAGCTCTGTTCCAGTGCCCCAAAACTTTCTCTTCAGAATTGGGTTTGATTGGGCAACTCTGTACTTCCCTTTAAAGGAGAAAATGCATGAAGAAGCTTTTGACAGTCGTATTCACCATGGTGGTCGCTGGCACTCTGTGCTTCGCGCAGACCGGCGGCGGCTCCACCGACCAGGGCAAGACCGCT
>DATDGP010000044.1:0-2583 GCA_036522035.1 Terriglobales bacterium | reverse complement strand
TTCCCTTTGTTCGCATCCACCATGCTTATCCTCTGCGCCGCCTGGGCGTCGTCACCTAAGGCAAGAGCCGGATGCGGGAAACCCGCTCGTCCGGATCCGTGGAGGGGGTTATGGGCAACCATGATCCCTACTCCGACTCCTTAAGACAAACCAACTTGACAACCATCGAGCGCTTACGCATTGGTCGATGGAACGCTCTGTGCCAGAGACGGTCCTGGGTTTTCTCTAGGCGATCTCACTTAACCAGATGCAATGTTCACTTGTGTCGTGGGGATGTAAAAGGTTGGTCAATTATTTGCCTGTCGGCTGCCTCCCGCCGTGCTCTTTCGCAGGGGGTGGCGCATACATTGCCTTGTATGTATGCGCCCGTGTGGGCATTCGCTCTCGTACTCGATTTCAGGTGTCGACGACATGGAAATCGATGTCGTCGCCACCCGCGAGTCCCGTGGCCATACGACCGATGCATTCTGTGTCTTCGTCAAGCAGCACGGGGAAGCCTCACTGAGGAGCACATAATCCCACGGCAGATCGGCGGAAGGCTTTCCGTTTGTTTTCTCTGTAAGCCGTGCAATGACAGGCTGGGCAGCGAGATTGAGCCGGAAGCTAAACACGATCCTGCCATTCGGCTTGCCCTACTCAACCTCCAGAGAGAGCTTCCGGAGCTCGCGCACAAGGTGGACGACCGCACAGAGGGAAGCGGTCAAAGCGTTGGAAGGGAAAGCGGTGAAAATTGCCGGAGACTCCCCACAAAATTCCCCACAGCTTGAGACTCAGGCGAGGACGGTAATTGCTAACTGACTGAAAGGATTGGCTCCTCGGCCTGGACTCGAACCAGGAACCCTTCGGTTAACAGCAGCCGCACGTCGAATTGCGGCGATGATCATGGTTACTCTAAGTTGCTCGACGATGACGACTTAATCGGGCTCTCATGATCGCACGAGTGCGCTCTATATAGCAGGGTTTCGCTGTTTTTTTGGGGAGCATTCCTGCAAAAGTCCCTACAGTCTTGCAGGTCGGCCGTCGATCATCTTCGTCTCGCGCGTGGAGGGCTAAGGAGCGGGGCGCGCGGGCGGCCAACTGGAGTGGCGGTGCTGTGCGGGATTTTGTCGGCCCTGGCGGTGTTCAGAGCGCAACGCTGCCACGCCGGCCAGGACGAAGCGAACGCAGAACCGCCTGGCGTGGGGGAGGTAACGTGGAACGGCGGCTGCAGACGATGGCGGCGGCGGAGTCGGACGAGTTTAACCGGTTGAAGAAGATCGAGGAGCCGGGCAGCTCGCGCCCGCAGAAACCTCGGCTGGGGAAAAGGACAGGGGCAATCCGAGCCCGCGATGACTTTGGTCAGATTGGGGGCGCTTTCCAAAACTAATGAGTTGGTGCCTCGTCTGATCAGGGTCAGCAGAACGTCGACATAAGTTCTGATTTGATCACCTCCTCTTATCAATTGAGTTATCTGAGCCACAATTACCTTGCTCCCGGCGCCTTCTTCAGGTAGGATTTCAACCCACGTGGTAGTCCAAAAAAAGGAATGGTGAAAAACGTGGCATTGGTGTTGTCCGCGCTCTTGTTGCTGCTCTTCTCGGCCCCGGGGGCGGCGTTTCAGGTCACGGGCAGCGGGACAGGTGGAACCATTCCGGTGTGGTCAGGCACTGGCACTGTGTCGGTGCTAGGCAGCGCAAGTGCTACGGATGTGACGGCTAGTCAGAATCTCCTCATCACCGGGCCAAGTCCGTGGATCGACGTAAAAGCGCAGGGGGCGCACGGCGACGCGCAGACTATCACGAACGCGACCGCCGCCTCCGGCTCGCTTGGCCACCTCACCTCTTCCTCAAATCCCTTCAAGACGGGTGACGTCAACAAGGCCATCTTAGTTGACGAGAGCGTGGCACCGGCGCCGCAACTCGAGGGGGCCACATCAACAACAACCACTGGTGGCGGGTCCGGGAACTGCAGCGGCACGCCCGCCATTAACACAAGCAGCGGTCCTTTGGCGGTCTATTATCGGTACGACTGCGTGAATTCAAACGGTACCGGTACGCCTTCCCTGGAGGGTGTTGTGAACGTCCCTCAGAGTAGCTCGCCCGCATGCGTTCTCATCACCTCTCCTCCGGCAGCCCGCCAGGCACGGCGAGCGGGACGGAAGTATGGCAGAGTAGCGCTCCGAAATGCGGGAACGGCTCCGAGACACTCGGCACAGTTTGCGAACTTGACAGCATTTTCAGTCCCACCCCGTCAACGATCACGGCCGTGTCACGCACCGGAGGCGTCGCCACCATCACCGCGACGAACAGTTTCATCAATAACGAGTGGGTAAGAATCTCGGGCGTGGTTCCAGACATTAGCTTTAACGGGGTCTGGCAACTGTCGGGCACTGGTGGGAGTAGCTTCACGGTCAAGCAGCCTAACCTGCCGAACAGCAGTCCCAGCAGTATCGGCAGCCCCGTCGTCACGGGGCCAGTGCCGAACGGACCCTCAGTTCTGGTGACTACCATCACGTCTGTGGATAGCGGCGGTGGTGGAGTCATGCTCAATACGCCGTTGCCCAAGCCCATCACAAATAACACGGCGACCTGGGCGCACGACGAT
>DATDGP010000043.1:0-3096 GCA_036522035.1 Terriglobales bacterium | reverse complement strand
AGGCAAGTCGGCGGTCTGGTCTCCGGATGGGAGGTTTGTAGCCATAGCCCGCGGTGGCCAGGTGACCTTCGCCGATCTCGACGGCAACCCGGTTCCTGCGTCATCAACGCCCGGCGGGCGGATTGTCCTGACAAACAGCCTTAATCCCGAGGTAGCCCGCAGCTTTCTCGAGTTCGATGTTCAAACTAAGACTACTGTGCCAATGCCGGAGGACCTGCGAAAAAAATATTTGTGGTTGGGGACGCTTTCGCCCTCCGGTGGCCATGTGATCTTCTCGAGCGCGACGCGGAAGGAGCTGGTCGTGATAGACACGGGCAATTCGGAGACGCGCAGCATCAGCGGAGATGGCGCTCTCGTGCTCGACCCGGCGTGGTCGCCGGACGAGAAAGAGATTACTTTCGTGTCGACTGCCGCTGGACAAAACCTATGTGCGGGGAAATAGGACCCATCACGCCATACCGCCAAAAGGCGTCCGGTGCAACTTTCGAGTAGCTCCTTCATTCGACCAGAATCGGGGCGCCTGGTCCAAAAGCTTACAACACTTCCTCGAAGCCGACTTGATCGGCATAGGGGCGGCGGTCACCCGCCGACCCCTGCCACACCACCGTGCGTACGGGTCCGTACACGGCGGTTCGAGTTGGTTAAGCTAGCATCCATCGATCAGCGTTGGAAGTCCGAGCGATTTGAAGTGACCATTGGAAAGCCCCACCGAGAGGGCTTTGGCCCGGGCCAGATACCAGGGGCCGAGTCCGCTGCCGGCCGTGTTGTTGGCCAGTCGCGGGCGAACCCCGAGTGCTAACAGAGCCGCTCGGCGACGGCGTGGTGTTTTCCATTGCCGCCACATAGCGGCTCGCAGTCGGAGCCGGACCCAGCGGGTCAAGTACTCCAGCACCACAGGCGTTTCGCAGAAACCGAAATAGCTGCGCCAACCTCGTAGGTACGAGGCTAGCTCTGCTATCGTCGTCTCCAGGCTGACGCCTTTCGCCCGAAGTGTGACTTCTCGGATGCGATGCTTAAACCGTTCCAGAGCTTTGGGCGCAATCGTGCGCTTGATCTCCGGACCGTCGGTAAAGCTGAATCCGAGAAACTTCCGCTGCTGCGGTCGCGCCACCGCGCTCTTCGTTTCATTCACCTTGAGTTTGAGTTTTTGCGTGATGAATCGCGTGATGCTTTCCATCACCCGTTGACCCGCGCGCTCGCTGCGAACATAGATGTTGCTGTCGTCCGCGTAGCGAACGTAACGATGTCCTCGGCGCTCCAACTCACGGTCGAGTTCGTCGAGCACGAAGTTGGACAACAGCGGGGAAAGTGGACCTCCTTGGGGAGTGCCTTCCACGCTTGGGCTGACCAGTCCGTTCTCCATCACCCCAGCATTCAGGAATGCCCGGATGAGTTTCAACAGCGGTTTGTCCTCGACTCGTTTTGCGATCTGACCCATCAGTTTGTCGTGATTGACTCGATCGAAAAACTTCTCCAAGTCGAGATCAACCACCCAGCCGTAGCCCGCAGCAATGTATTGCTGTGCCTGGGCCACTGCTTGATGCGCGGATCGTCCCGGTCGAAAGCCGTAGCTGTGATCGGAGAATGTCGAGTCCCACTGCTTCTGCAGAACCTGCATTACCGCCTGCTGGATCAGACGATCCAGCACCGTCGGGATACCAAGCTTTCGCACCCCTCCGTCCGGCTTGGGGATTTCCACCCGCCTCACCGGTTTCGGCTCGTAGGTCCCACTCAGCAGTTGTTCTCGAATCGCTGGCCAGTGCTGCTTCAGGTAGTCGGTGATTCCGCCGACGGTCATTCCATCGACGCCCGCGCTACCTTTATTAGCCTTTACCTGCTGCAAAGCTTGCTTCAGGTTTTCTCGCTCACATATTTCCTCCATCAATCGATTCGTGCTGGCTGGGCTTTCGGGGCCATGCACCGCCGAGGGCGATTCGGTCTCTTCCTTTTTCGCTTCGCGGGCTTCACCCGCTGACGGAGACGAGAAGTCCAGTTCTCCTTGGACGTTCTGCCGCTTGTCGCTCCCGAGATTCATGTCCTACTTGCCTCTCCTTCTCGTTCCGGCCTTCGGCCACCGTTCCCGGCTCAGCCTATCTGTTTCTCCACCTTTCGGATCGGAGTGCCTCACTAGCTTTGCCGACGTCATGACCTACTATGCCTTATGCTGACTTCTGCCCCGCGGTCAGGCGGCCTTTCGACCACCTCAGTCGCCGAAGCGACGCCGAGCAGATCTCCTGGGGTAAGCTCAACCGCCTTCCGTGCACAGCCGCCGAATCTACGCTTCGCGTCTTTGATGGATATGGACTTCGCAGTAAGTTGCCCGCTCGTCCGGCGCTGGCGCCTTATATCCGGTTTTTGTCCATCGACTCGCACGTTTGCTCCATGCTTCCTTCAGACTCCACCTCGCGGCGGTAGCCCTTGCATCATCACTAGACCTTACCTCCATCAGGTAGGCCAGAGGACTTTCACCTCCAAGCTGTTGAGCATGCCCAGCACACAACGAAGCCGCTCGCGCGGCGGACGCTTTCGCGTGTTCGAAGCAGGCGGCACGGAGATTCGAGACTGCTCTTGAAGAATTGTCTGTTCTCGCGTTACGATGAGGCGATTGGCGGCCTTGGCTTCATGGTTAAAGCGATGAACTTCGATTTGAAGGTCAACTCGCAAGTACTCTTCTTTCCAATAACTTCCAAGCCAAAATCGATTGAAATCCCATAGCGGGCACCGCATCCGCCGCAAACGCGAGCGGCCTTCCTTCAAACGGCTGTATCGAAAGCGAACTCGTGGTCCAAGCTAACCGAAACTGTCGCGCCGGTTCGCTTCCGATACAGCTCTAACGTTTCTGGACCCTGAGGTAGGTGAGCCAAATGGGAAAGCCGGGCTGGAGCATTGCTTTCTGAGGTGGTCAGGTGTATGTTGTCGGTCGACTAGGAAACCAAAATGGAAATCCCGGCTAAGTGAGCCAGAACTTGGCCGCCTAGATGCTCACTTGATACGCTGCGCGGAAAATTGGCAGCGGTATTGCATGGCGAGGCGGACAGGTATTATCTTGCGTATCGGCCGCGAAATGAAAATGCCCATCGACGCGAATAGGTTGGC
>DATDGP010000042.1:0-21960 GCA_036522035.1 Terriglobales bacterium | reverse complement strand
GTCGTCGTGGGCATGGGCGACCTGGGGTTAACGATGTTCTTCTCAATCACCGCAGCGTTCCTCGGCATCCTCATCATTCTGCTCGGCGCCGGTAACGTGATCTCAGTCTATTGGCCTAAACGAATTGAGCCCACACAAATGACCTCGCGCATCGTCTCCCAGGCGGCGGCACTGGCGGCCTTGCTGATCACCATGGCGTTGGCCGTGCCTTCTGGGTTGGTGGTCCTCGCTGCCTGGTACTGGCATCTCGATTGGCTGCCCCTGGTCGCTGGACTCGTTGGTCTAGCCGCTTCGCTCAAGGTCTACTCGTGGCTGCTGACCTGGGCCACCCGCCACGCTGACAATCATCTGGAAGAACTGGCGGGCACGCTGGGAGTATGAAAAGCGGGCAGCGGTGATACTCGTCCGATTGCGTAGCGCCCCATCGTCGGAATCACTTATGATCGCTTGGATCTGATCGCTGGGATCGGGAGAGCTTACCGGGGATGCCTCTTGGATCTGGGCCAGCGAGCTTCCACCGTCGTACCGATACCGCCGCGAGGACGGAACACGCCTCGCACTACCGCCCATTTTGGACGGGCGGAGCGAACGACGTCTTCAAGCACGCGGTTCACGATGTTCTCCTGAAAGATGCCCAGGTTGCGGTAATGCAAAAGGTACTCCTTCACCGACTTCAGCTCCAGGCAGAGCCTGGCCGGCCTATAGCGGATCTCGAGCACACCGAAGTCGGGCAAGCCGGTCTTGGGACAAACCGAAGTGAACTCAGGAACGTCGATCACGATCTCATATTCAGGAAACTGGTTGGGCCAGGTATCGATTTCCGGGAACTCGTGCTCGAGGCCAGCCGAGGCATGATGTTCGGTATAACCCGTGCGGCGCGACATGAGATGTATTGTAGCAATGCGCTTTCCCCAGGGGTGGGACGCAGTCTGCCGGTCCGCCAATGGAGCACGGTGCGGTAACGCTCAAGCGATGTCGGCCAGCGACGCCACTGGCGGCCGCCTGCGTGGTGGAACATGGACCGAAGCTTCAGTGGTGCGCATCTAATGGGCGCCGGCGCCGGGGGACGAACGCGTTGGTTTCAGTGGTTCCTGGCCGGGACCGGATGATGTTTTGTCGGTGGGGTTCGACGCGCTTGGATATACTTAAAAGTTTCAGAGCAAATGCATAAGAGGAACCACATTCCCGAACGTAGACCGCTCGTCGGTGTCATCGTGGTGGTTGGCGTTGCGGTGCTTCTGTTCTCCGGATGGATGAGGTTCCGTAACGGCGCCGTGGCAGTTCGCGCGGAGAAGGTCGTCCCCGAGGATATAGCCAACGTGATCGCCACGAACGGGAAGATTGAGCCGTTGCATAACTTTGAGTCCCACGCGCCTGCCCCGGCAACAGTGAAGCGGGTGCTGGTACGCGAAGGCGACCACGTGAAAGCTGGACAGCTCCTGCTGGAACTCGATGATGCGGATGCCAAGGCCCAGGCAGCGCGGGCATGGGCCCAACTGCGCGCCGCCGAAGCCGCTCAGTACGCCGCCAAAGAAGGCGGTACCAATGAAGAGGTATTAACGACTCGCACCGATCTCATCAAGGCGCGAGCCGAGCGGGACAACGCGCGGCGTAATGTCGAAGCCGTCGAGAGGTTGCAGACCAGTGGGGCAGCGTCCCCGGCCGAGGTCCAGGCGGCCGAGGACCGAATGAAAAAGGCCGAGGCCGACGTACAGCTTCTCGAATCCAAACTCAACAGCCGGTTCTCTTCCCCGGAAGTGGAGAAGGTAGAAGCAGCAGCAGCCCAGGCGCGAGCGGCGTACGCTGCCGCGCAAGATCTATTGAACAGCACCACGGTTCACGCGGGGACTGCGGGAAGCGTTTACCAGCTTCCTGTCAAGCAGGGTTCCTACGTTACCAGCGGGGAGCTGCTGGTGCAGGTGGCTAATTTGGAAAAAATCGCGGTAAGGGCTTTTGTGGACGAACCAGAGATCGGCCGCCTGGCGCAAGGCCAAAAGGTCGAGATCCGGTGGGACGCCATTCCCGGACGGGTCTGGGAAGGCGTTCTGACCACCCTTCCGACGGTCGTCTCGAGCATAGGAACACGCACGGTGGGCGAAATCACTTGTGAGATCGCGAATCCCGACGGCAAACTTTTGCCGAACGTGAACGTCAACGTGAGCATTATCACCGCGCATCACGGGGACGCGCTTACGGTCGCCCGGGAGTCGGTGCGTGAGGTGGACGGCAAGCGCTTCGTTTACGTGATCGCGGATGACAAGCTCCGCTCTCAGGAAGTTCAAACTGGCATCAGCAGCCTAACCCGCGTGGAAATACTGCGGGGCCTGAACGCCGGTCAAGTGATCGCGAAGGGAGCCGTCAATGGCCAGCCGCTGCACGGCGGCTTAGACGTAAAGGTGGTTGACCGTTGAATCGGGTTCCTGCTCTGGCATGCGTAGTTATCCTGACCTTGAGTTCATTTGCCGGGGCGGACGATCCCAGTTCCGAACCATTACTGAAGACCGGACGGGCCGACCAGGCTTTGCGCGTGCTGAACGCGGAAGTGCAAAACCATCCGGACGACGCTGCTGCTTACAATCTACTGAGCCGTATCTACTTTCAGCTCGAGATTTGGGATACCGCGCTGCGCATGGCGGAAAAGTCCGTCGTCCTGGAGCCGCATAACAGCCTGTACCAGCAGTGGCTGGGCCGCTCCGCGGGACGCAAGGCGGAAAACTCGAATCCATTTACGGCGTTTGGGCTGGCGCGCCGCGTTAAGGTAGCCTTCGAGCGAGCCGTGGCCCTGGATCCCAATAACATCGGCGCGCGCGCTGACCTGGCTGAGTACTACCTGGAGGCGCCAGCATTCCTCGGCGGCGACCGCAACAAAGCGCGCCAGCAGGGCGATGCCATCCTGCCGCACGATCCGGGGCTGGCCAACTACATCTACGGGCGCGTCGAAGAAAAACAGGGATCCGGGCGCGCTGAGGAGCAGTACAAGAAGGCGATCGCATCCAGTGGCAACTCGGCCCGCTATTGGGTGGAGTTGGCGTACTACTACCGTCGCGCAGGACGCCCGCAGGACATGGAGTGGGCGCTCGCTCAGTCGCTCGCCGCGCCTCACCATGACGGCATGCCCGCTTATGACGGGGCCTTCATCCTCTTGCGCACAGGGCGAAATTTTCCGGGAGCGATTCAAATGCTGCGCCAGTATCTGAACGGCGAGGAGCTCTCAGAAGACGGTCCCGCTTTCCGGGCTCAGTATCTACTGGGCGAGTTGCTGGAAAAACAGGGAGACCGCCAGGGGGCAGCTGGAGAATTTCGCTCGGCGCTCGCACTGGCTGCCCAGTTCCGGCCGGCGAGGGATGCGTTGGCTCGGGTTTCCCGATAGAATCACGTTTCCGCCAGCCATCATTGATCCTTGATCCTTGCAGGTGAAAAAAATGAACCCTCATGTCCGCGCGTTTGGCGTCGTTTTCTGCGTTCTGGCTTTGTTTCGACATCTCCCAGCACAGGACCAAGGCAAACCGCTCACGTTTCGCACCGCGATCGAGCTGGCCCTGAGGAACAGCACGGCGACAGCTATCTCCCAGGCAGACTGGGAACGCGCCCGCGCGACCGTCAATCAGGCGCGCGACGTGTACATACCGCAGGTGACGGTGGGAGCGGCGCTCGGATATTCCCTCGGATTTCCCTTGAGCCTGGAAGGTGCGGCACCATCACTATTCAACGTCAACCTGCAGGGCATGCTGCTGAACTTCGCGCAGAAGGAATACATCCGCGCGGCCAAGAGCGACGCCGAGACCACCGCTGCCCACAACGCCGATCGCCGCAACGATCTGATCATGGAAACGGCGCTGGATTATATTCAGCTTGACCTGCTGGAATCGTCTCTGTCCGTACAGAATGAGCAACAGGGGGCAGCGACGAAGCTCCAAGACATCGTCGAACAACGTGTACAAGCAGGTCTGGACAGTCAGATCGATCTCAAGCGGGCGAAACTTGCCGTTGCGCGTACCCGGTTGGACATTGCCCAAACCCACACGGCTGCAGATCAGTTGCGGCTGCGCTTGTCGCAGTTGACTGGTCTGCCGGTGACAGCCATTGTGACCGAAACGGAGAGCATTCCCGAGCTTCCCGCCGTTTCCCAGGACGACGATCTCTCCGCGCAAGCCGTGGCCAACAACACAGCGGTGAAGATTGCCGATAGCATCGCCAAAACGAAGGATTTTCGCGCCGAGGCCGAGCGCAAGCTGCTGTATCCAACGGTAGACCTGGCTGGACAGTATGCCATCTTGGCCAAGTACAACAACTACAACGAATTCTTCGTAACTTTTGAGCGCAACAATCTCTCGATTGGCGGTGTGATTCGCTTTCCCATCTTCAACCGGCCCCAGAAGGAGTCGGCCAAGGTGGCCCGTTTCGATGCCTTCAAGGCGCGCCAGGAAGCGCGCAGCGTGAAAGAGCAGGTGAGCGCCGATACCTTGCGCATGCAGCGCTCGGTCGAGCAGTTGATGGCGGCCCGAGACGTGGCCCGACTGGAGCATCAGATCGCCGAATCCGATATCGACACCGCGCATGCCAAGATTGAATCCGGCGGCGGTTCACTCAAGGACGAGCAGAATGCGCGCGTCTCCGAACATGAACACTACACTGCTTACCTAAGCGCCAGCTTCGATCTGGACAAAGCCCAAGTGCAGCTGCTGCGCGAAACCGGCGAACTGGAAGGCTGGGCCTTGAGTCCCAAACACTAACCTGCCCTCAATCTCTAAACTTGGCGTTTTTGTCGGCCTGCCAGGTCAGCTCGGCGGGGCATCTCCTGTTTACTGAATAGTAATCAAACTGGTAGGTAGAGGTGTACCCATGTTCCAAAAGCTTCTTGTGTTCGCCGCGTTGGCCCTTCCCGCAGGCTTGTTAGCGCAGAACCAACCCTATCCTGGAGTCCAATCCCAGCAAACTCCTCCCACGGTGAATGTGGTTGCGCCGGGGCCGAATGTCTACGTCGTAAGCGGTGGTCTGTACGGAACTGGACTTTATCCGTTGCCCTATTTGCCGATGGCACCTTCGCAGAACGCGGCTCCTCCGCAGGCCGGGACCGCCGGAATCAGCTTTAACGCGCCGACTACATACAGCGGTCCGGGTTACAGCTACTCCACACCGTTGTACTCGAGCAACGCAGCCTCTCCTTACTACAATGCCACGCCGGTTGTGCCGGGCTCTGAAACCACCGTCGCCGAATCGGGAAGGCAGATCATCGACCTGGGTCCTTCTTATTATGCCAGCGCCTCGGCCGCCACCGTCGCGACGGCGCCTGCACCCAGCCTAGCCGAAGTTGCCGCTCAGTACAGGGCCTCGGGAAGACAGAGCGCCCGCACATACACCAACGCCGACGCCTGGCGGCTAGGCGGCAGCCAAGTCGTTCCCGGAATCATTGCCGCGAACGTGCTGCCGGCTCCGCCGCCGGCCGCGCCCAGCGCACCAGAACAGACTCAGGCGCCGACAGCTGGCCAAGCACCGCCTTCCCCACCAGCCGAACCGCCGCAGAGCGCGACCGAAGCCGTTCCACCGCCTCCGAATCATGCAGCGGAGAGCGGAAAGGCGAGTTCCCTGCCCGCAACCTCAACCCTGTTGCCTCTTCTGGGAACCTTAGGTTTGCTGAGTGGCGCTCTTGGCTTGTGGATGGCCAGATTTCGGCGGTAGATAGAAACCGGTCGACCTCCACATTTGTCTCGGGGTGCGCGGGCTTGTGTCTTCCACCTTTTGTGATTCCGAGCACATCTGTTATCTTCGCCTGTCCCGGGAAGGTAGCGACCTCAGAAGATGAGCGCCTCATCGAGTAACAGCCAGCCACAACTGCGACGCACCATGGGCTTTTGGGACGTGTTGCTGTTCAATATCGCCGCCGTTCTCGGTCCGCGTTGGATTGCCGCGGCGGCACACAATGGCCCATCGTCGATCAGTCTGTGGATTCTAGCCGCGGCGCTGTTCTTTCTGCCTACCGCCCTCATCATTATTGAGCTATCGACCCGTTACCCGGCAGAAGGCGGGCTTTACGTGTGGAGCAAGGAAGCGTTCGGCGACTTCCATGGCTTCGTCGCCGGATGGTCGTATTGGGCCTATACCGTCTTCTATTTCCCAGGCTTGCTGACGGCGAGCGTGGCGATGTCGGTGTACATCGGCGGTCCAAAGTTCTGGTCACTGGCCAAGGACCCTCGCTATCTGCTCTGGTCTTCGCTGAGCTTGCTGGCCGTCGCTGTGGTGCTGAACATTGTGGGCCTCAACGTCGGCAAATGGCTGCAGAACGCCGGAGGCGTCGCCACTTACACGCCCCTGCTCATGCTCTTCGGAATTGGGGCGTACCTGATGTTCCACCGCGGCAGCGTCACGCATTTTGGGTGGAAATCGTCGCTGCCCGAGTGGAACCTGGACACGGTCAACTTCTGGTCTCAGATTGCCTTCGCGTTTACCGGGATGGAACTTGTCTGCGCCATGAGCGAAGAGGTTCGCGATCCGCGCAAGACTTTTCCGCGAGCCATTTACACCTCGGCGGTCTTGATTGCCGGAATCTACCTAATCGCGACTGTGGCTCTCTTGTGGATCCTGCCGGCGGAAGGTGTGGATGTGCGCAGCGGCGTCTTTCAGGCCATCAGCAACGGCTCAGCGGCCCTTGGTGTTGCCTGGTTTGGCGTGTTGGCCGCGTTGCTGGTAACGGTGGGAAACGCTGGCGGTGTGGGCGCGACCGTGGCCGGCGTCGCGCGCGTGCCGTTTGTCGCCGGCATCGACCATTACCTGCCGTCATTCTTCGGGAAACTGCACCCGCGATGGAAAACGCCTTATATCTCGATCTTGATCCAGGCCGGCATCTCCGCAGTCATTCTGGTGCTTTCGCAAATCCGAGCAGGCTGGCTTGAGGCTTATCAGTTGCTGGTGGACGCAGCCGTGATCCTCTATTTCATACCTTTTCTCTACATGTACGCGGCCGTGATCAAGCTCGCATATCGCCGCGATCGACGGGAGAATCAGCAGGCCGTGCTCGTTCCCGGAGGAAAGGTCGGGGTGTGGCTCGCGGGGTTGCTCGGCTTCACCGTCACACTGGGATCGATCGCTCTGGCCATGATTCCGCCTGGAGATACCAACAGGTTGCGGTTTGAAGGCAAGCTGATCGGGGCGACAGGCGCCGCAATTCTTTTGGGACTGATCCTTTACTGGAACGGATCTAGAAAAAAAGCCGTAGCTCTAGCACCTTAGCTCTCGGTTCCGAAGTTACTAAGCTCCCACCAAGGCACACCTACCTGCGTAACCAAAACTTCCCGCTTAATCCGGTGTTCGTACCAGCAACACAGATTACAATTGCCAGAACGACTCAATAAACATGATCGGCGATTTTGTCGATTCTAGAAGAACCGTTGGCCTTAGCGGGCCCACGAGAGGAGATGTTGTATGCCAAGGAGAAATATTTCGAATCGAGTGCGCGTCGGGATCACGTTGTTGATCTTGGCCGCAATGACGACTTGCTTGACGAGCCTTCCGGCCGTGGCGCAAAACGATGGGCCGCCTGCTTACTCGCCGGGCGACCTCGATCGGATGGTCTCGCGGATTGCTCTCTATCCTGATCCGCTGCTGGCCCAAGTCCTGGCTGCGGCAACTTTTCCGGACCAGATTCCAGACGCGGCTCGGTGGTCAGACGAACACCACTATCTTTCCGGAGACCAGCTGGCTCAGGCCATCTCTCAGGACCAAGTGCCTTGGGATCCTAGCGTACAGGCACTACTTCCCTTTCCGGCGGTACTCGACATGCTGTCGCGGGATATGCAGTGGACATCCGCCTTGGGCAACGCGTTTCTGGCTCAGCAGCAGGACGTGATGGCAGCCGTGCAAAGGATGCGCTACCACGCACGCGAGTTTGGCTACCTGCGCAGCGGCCCGCAAATCATCGTCGGCGGTGGTCCGTACATCACCATCCTGCCGGTGCGTCCTGATTTCCTCGTTGTCCCTTACTATGACCCGGCGGTGGTCTTTGTCGCGCCCCGGCCTGGTTTCTTTGTGGGCGCCGGGATCAGCTTCCGGTTCGGCGTGACCCTGGGTCCGGTTTTCCGGCCTTGGGGATGGGGCTACAACCGGATCGCATGGGACAGCCATATGGTCTTCATCAATAGAGCCCCCTGGGGACGCACCTGGGTCAATCGCACCACTTATGTTCACCCCTACACGATCCGTCGTGTTGATGTAGTTCGCGCCCAGGACTGGCACGATCAGCACCAACTGGTTGCGCGCAGCGAGCGGGAGCGTTCCGCCGCGCAGTATGGTCACGCCCGGGTCGAGGAGCATCGGTACGTAGCTGCTCGTCACGACGACCACCATGACGACCACGGTCATGGCGATGACCACGACCATCACCGGTAAGGATCCTGCTCAAGCTAAAGGACAGTCGCGGGCGCCCTTGGGGCGCCCGCGGTCATTTCAGGGCCTCGGATCGGAAGGTCAGCTTTTATTGTCGACAGGCTGGCACCCCACATCATCTTGTCGCTCCAAATGGTGGAGAACCCTGAAGGAACCGGTCTTGGGCGAATTCTGGTTCACATAAAACTTGCCACGCAACCCAGCCCTTCTCGCTAGGTCCTCACCGGGGGATCGGTAGCGCGTGGTACCTCTCGAGGGTAGACCGACGTGATTTCCCAATTGCTTTGAAGACGCGGTTGCGCTCCTTGGCTTCTATAATGCGGTCATGCCGCTCCCTAGCAATTTAGAAAAAGCAATCGACGCGCTACTGAGTCAGCCGGGCGAGACTGAATCCTCGCTCCGCCGTGGGGTCCTAGAGCGCAATCGCAGCGATGTGGGACAGGTGCCCGAGATCCTGCACGACCTGGTGGACAAAATAGCCCATCGGCCTTGGACTGTCACTGACGAAGATTTTGCCAAGCTGCGGAGCGCTGGGTTTTCGGAAGCTCAACTCTATGAGTTGACGCTGGCGGCCGCTCTCGGCGCGGGCCTTGCGCCGCTTTGACGCGGGTCTGCGTGCGATCGAGGAGGCTTGCTGATGCGCCTGGCTTGCCTCGAGCAACCGCTCCACCTGAGGCAAAGGCTCCGTTACGCTTTGGCCAACGCGTTTGGCCGGCGAATTCCCGGACCCATCCTGGCGCTCTCCTACCGGCGCAACTCTTGCGGCCGACACCTGGCGCGCTCGGTCGAGGAGGCCCTGCGGGGTGCTCGCGAATGGTCAGTTGCAGAGATCGAGATTTTTGCGGCGTTTGTCTCCAAGCTGAATCACTGCCATTTTTGAACTGTTTGCCACGCCGCGGTCGCGGCGAAATCTTCCGGAGAGCACGCCAAGGTGCAGGCAGTGCTTGACAACTGGCGGACAGCAGATCTCAATCCACGTTTGCGCGCCGCCCTGGCATTTCTGGAAAAGCTGACACTCAGGCCCAAGGAAATGAGCGGTGCCGACGTCGGTGAGGCACGGGCCGGAGGCATCAGCGACCAGGCGCTCGGCGAAGCGATCTACGTCTGCTTCATGCTTTCCACCATGGACCGACTCGCCGACGCTTTTGACTTTCCTGTCCCCGACGCACGCACCTTGAAGCGCTACGCCTGGATCGCCGTGAACTTCGGATACCGTGGCTTCAGCGCATAGGCATATAGACCGGCAGCGCCTGCCTAGCCACCCTAGCCACATCTAGGCTCTCCGACTGCACTTTGATTGAGATTTTCGAGGAATTTGTGTAACGTTGACCTAATCTGTGGCACTAGACGGATAAGACTGTAAGAAGGCGTTAACATCCGACAGCAATGGGTGCACGAGAGATCCGTTCGGTCGGGTGGCGGCATTCCCGATCGCCCGCCGTACGCTGGTCCTAAGCCCAGGACTCATAGCTAGCGAATTCTAGGGACGAAACCTCGGCCGAGCGCCGAACATCTCATCAGAACAAGCTCAGAGATTCACGATCGCTCCGTCGACGAGGACTTCTTTCCTCTTGGCAGGTGCCCATGGCGCAAACGGCCATCCCAGCACGCGGCAGTGGCGAGCGTTTTGTCATCAAAACGAGACTCGGCTGTGGCGGAATGGGTGAGGTATTTCTGGCCGAAGACCGGGTGCTGAAACGGCACGTCGCCATGAAGGCGATCCGGCCCGAGCACAGCCAGGACCCTGAGTTTCGTCACCGTCTCAGCAAAGAAGCCGAACGCGCGTCCCAGCTCGATGACGAGCACATCGCAAGAATCTACGACATCGCTGAACACGACAGGCGCATGTTCCTCATCATGGAGTATGTGGAAGGTAAAACTCTGCGGGCAAAGCTGCGCGAGCCCCTGGCCACGGAGGAGTTCTTCAGCATCGCAGAACAGTGCCTGGCAGGACTGGCAGCGGCCCATCGTCGGGGAATTCTGCATTGTGACCTCAAACCTGAAAACCTGATGATCACCGCGGCAGGCCAGCTCAAGATTCTGGATTTCGGCTTCGCCCGGCGAGTACTGTCGGAGGAAACAAGAGACAGTCTGGAACTGAGCACGCCGATTTTGGGCGGTACGCTCGCTTACATGGCCCCGGAGGTACTCCTGGGCAGAGCGCCAGACCAGCGCGCTGATATCTTCTCGGTCGGTGTGGTCCTCTACGAGGCGCTTTCCGGCCAGCATCCCTTTCGTGCGGATCCAACCGCGGCGACTGCTGGCCGTATCTTGCGGGAACGGCCTAGTCCAATTCCCGGAGTTGTCCCGGGAGGTCTGGAACCGGTGATCCGACGTATGCTGGCGAAAGATCCAGAGAACCGCTACCAGAGTTGCGCCGACGTGCTCAGCGATCTTCGCGCAGTCCACTCCGGAGAGAAGCCTGCCGGGGCCCAGCTCAGCTCGCGAGTTGGGCTATCGTGGCAGAGAATTGCCTGGCTGGTAGGGATGGTGGTAGTGGCCTTGATGGTTTTGTTTTCTGTGAAACCAGGTGTCAAGGCACCCTGGTCTCCGCTGCCGGTGGCTGCTTCCAGCCGGCAGATGGTCGTACTTCCTTTCCGGCCCACTGCGGACGATGCCGGTAGTCGAGCTTTTGCCAGCGGGCTCACCGAGACACTCACGGCCAAGCTGGGACAGATCGCCGACCGTTATCCGCTCGAAGTTGTTTCTGCCTCCGAGACACGCGCGGAAAAAGTGAATGACGTGGAGCAGGCGCGAACGGTCTTGGGGGCCACCATGGTTCTGGAAGGAAGTTTGCAGCAATCCGCCGGCACGGTCCGCGTGATCTACAGCCTGGTGGATACCCGCACCCGACGCCAGGTGCACTCCGGGGTAGTTACCGCAGATGCCTCGAATCCATTCGCCGTGCAGGATCGAGTCATCGAAGAAGTGCTGAATAACCTGGATATCGAATTGGCGCGTCAAGATCGGGGGCGCATGCAAGCGCACGGGACCTCCCAGCCCGAGGCCTACGATTCCTATCTCCGCGCTCGTGGATACCTGCAGGGATACGATCGTCCGGAGAACTTGGATAACGCCATTACCGCCTTGCACCGCAGCGTGGAAGCGGATCCCAATTTTGCCCTAGCCTATGCCTCACTTGGCCAGGCCTACATGTACAAATACGCACTGACACATCTTCCCGAACTCGTAGGGCAAGCACGAGACGTTTGCACCCGCGCAGCGGAACTTGACGGAAGTAGCCCTGATGGCGAGATGTGCCTTGGGATGTTGTCGAACACCACCGGAGACTATGCCAAAGCCGCCGAGCATCTGGAACGCGCCGTGCGACTGGACCTCGGTCGTGACGAAACTTATCGCGAACTGGCCTTGGCTTACGAGGGCAGCCAGCGTCTGGGTGAAGCTGAATCCGCCTTGCGGCGGTCCATTGCGCTCCGTCCCCAGTCCTGGGCGGGTTACAACTGGCTGGGAAGATTCCAAGCGGCACACGGTCGCAATGATGAAGCGGCCGAACAGTTCAGGCGCGTCGTGGCCCTGGCGCCGGACAGCTTCAGTGGATACAGCAACCTGGGAGCCGTGTACGTTAGTCAGGGTAAGTATCCAGGGGCGATTGACGCGCTAGAACGTTCGATCACGATCCGGCCCACCGCCCCCGCCCTGACCAACCTCGGGGCAGCGTATTTTTACCAAGGCAAGTATGTCGAAGCAGCGCGCAGCTACGAGCGTGCGGCCGAGATGACGCCCAAGGAGTATCTCATCTTCGGCAACTTAGGCGAGGCGTACCAGCAGATCGAAGGCAAGCACGAAGCGAGCCTTAGGAACTACGCACAGGCCCTCCAACTGGCAGAGCAGTGGCTGGAGGTGAACCCCAAAAATGGCGGTGCCCGGCTCGATGCAGCGGTTTATGCCGCGGTGCTGGGCCAAGCAACCAAGGCGGAAGCCTACAGAAAGTCGGGCTTGAGCGTCTCGCCCAGCGATCCTGAAGCGCGTCTGCGCTCGGCCGAGGTCTTGGCGGAATTACACCAGGACAGACTGGCACTGGAAGAGCTCAAGCGGGCCCTCGATGCCGGCTTGTCCGTAACTGAGATTACGAATAATCCCGCCTGGCTGAGGTTTGCCAGCAACCCAGAATTTGCCGCGATCGTCGCAAGAGAGCAAAGGAAGTCTCCACAAAGATAGCCGCGAAGGAGACTCTAGCAAGTTAAGGAGGATGTCATGGCGACTTACAAGGTACCGGACCTGCCGGTATATAGGGGAGTACATATCACCAGCGATAACGGTCAAGTGGATGTAAAGGATGTCGAGATCAGCAAGAGCATGGCCGATCAAGTCACCTGGTTCGCGCATGGCGCGGCTGGGGCGATCATAGAGTTTTCGTCTCCCGATGGTTCTCCCTTCGAGGAGTCCACTTTTCAAGTGCCTGCTACGGGAAGCATTTCGAGCGGTCCCGCAAAGCGCGCCGCGGTTGTGAATAAGTACTATAAGTACACCGTGAAGGGGCGTACAGGAAAGAACGATCCAGGGGTGATCATCCATAATTAGCCCGCCTGCGGGGCGGGCGAAAGCCGGAGCAGCTGGACGTCCTACATTCACCGGCACCATTCCGAATTCGGCTTTCCGCTGATCATGCGCGCTCGCCTGGCGGGCCTTCGGTGCTCGCGAGTCGAGCATTCACGTGGTCAGGGCTAACGCGCAGCCAAACTGCCGGCCGGGAAGGCCTCGATGAGAGTAGACTACTAATTGATTAGTAATTCAGGACTGTGCAGAACCCTGACGTCCTAAGCTCAGCTCCGGACTCGCATATTGGGGTGGAGGTGAGTGAAATTTACAACCTCTCTGGAGTGGAAGCATCCAAAGCTGTTTGGAAAGAATTGGGCGTACGGAAGAGCAGGGCCTTTTGGCCAGCCTGCCATACAACAGAGTACCTACTCGGCCGCATCCTAAGGATCAACGGCCTCTCAGAGGCAAATTGACTCAAGCAAAAAAGATCATCGCATCAGGGCTTACAGAGGCAGAAGCGATTGAACGGGCCAAAGGCGGTGACGGAGAATCCTTTGAAGCCTTGTACGGGCTGCATAAGCGGCGCGTGTATTCGTTGTGTTTGCGGATGACCAGCAACACTGCCGAGGCGGAGGATTTAACGCAGGAGGCGTTCTTGCAGCTGTACCGCAAGATTGCGACCTTCCGCGGCGAATCAGCATTCTCCACCTGGTTGCATCGCTTGTCGGTGAACGTAGTGCTGATGCACCTGCGCAAGAAAGGACTTCCGGAGGTTTCTCTGGATGAGGCGCTGGAGCCGCAGCACGAGGACGGCCCCAGGAAAGATATCGGCGCGCGGGACAATGTGCTGGCCGGTTCCATCGATCGAGTGAATCTGGAACGGGCCATTGAGAGCTTGCCGCCGGGTTACAGGATTATTTTCGTATTGCACGATATTGAGGGATACGAACACAACGAGATTGCGGAGATGATGGGTTGCTCGATTGGCAACAGCAAGTCGCAATTGCACAAAGCACGTATGAAACTGCGTGAACTGCTCAAACTCAGCCGAGCCGAAAAGGCCGTCCGCCACTAAGAGCGGGGTTGGGAGCAACGCTCCTGAGGCGCAAAGCAGACCGGAGGCGCCGCGGGAACTTGAATGTTGGGAGAGGATGAGGGACACCATGAATTGCCAGCAATTTCAGGAGGTCCTGCCGTACATCATCGAGAGCGGCGGGAACAGGGAAGCAGAAGAGCACCTCGCAGGATGCGCAGCCTGCGCCGAACTGGTACAGGACCTGCAGTATATCGCGCAACAGGCAAAACTGCTGTTGCCGATGCACGATCCCAGCCCTCGGGTGTGGGCGGGAATCGAGCAATCGCTGCAACGTCAGGGCATGCTCCCGGAGGGTCGATTGTCCCTCCTGGGACATATAACGACGATCTCACCCCAATCCAAGACCTGGACGCCGTTAGGCTGGATGATGGCCCTGGCTGCCACGGCGGTATTCGCCGTGTTACTCATCAATTACCGGCCGCAATTGCCTTCAACCCAGACTTCGGCGCAAAATGTGAGCGCGCAACCGACCTTGGTACCGAGCGATGACCAGGTTCTCGTCAGCCAACTGTCGCAGCAGGCTCCGGAAGAGCGGGGTGCCTATGAAGACAGCCTGCGGGAGGTCAACGCCTATATCACGGATGCCCAAATGGCGGTAGATCAGGATCCGGAAGATGCTGGGGCACGAGCGCGCCTGCTCGACGCCCACCAGCAAAAAGAAATGCTGTACGAGATGGCGATTGTCCGCGGGCTGCCTTAGCCCTGGGGAGGAGAGAAAGTCATGAGCAAGCTGGTCTTGACCGCTGCAACCGGGATGGCCGTCGCCCTGGCGAGTTTGAGTGCCGTCGCCGCGGATACCCGCAGCGAAGCACGACTCGACATTGCCCCGGGCGGCAACGTTAACATCGTCAGCAACGGCGGCTCCGTGACAATACACGCCGGCGCCGGACGCCAGGTAGCTGCGGTTTTCACCTCACACTCCGATAAGATTGAGGTCGATCGCACGGTTACGCCGGACAAGATGCGGGTGGAAATCCGCACCCATGCCCTGCTTGACCAGAAGCCGACCTCAGAGGAAGCTCGAGTAGATTACGACATCACAGTTCCCGCTGGCGTTTCCGTGACTGTGACCACGGCCACAGCGCCCATTACGGTCGATGGCATTAGTGGGGATTTGGATTTGTCGTCCGATACCGGGCAGATTACCGTCCGCAACGTATCCAAGATCCACGTTCACGTTCGCGGCGTGACGGCGCCGGTTAGCCTCAGCCACATCAGCAACGGACACATCGAGGTCACCTCTACGGGTGGCGCAGTGCAGCTTGTGGATGTCGATGGTCCCAAAGTTTCAGTGGGCACCGGCAGCGGTAATATCTCCTACCGCGGCGATTGCTCCGGCGGCGGCGACTACAGCCTCACCACCCACAGCGGCGCGATCGATGTAAGCCTGCCTGAATCCGCTTCGGTCGATCTCTCGGCACGGTCAAGCTCAGGAGTGGTCCAGAACGATTTCCCTCTCAAAGAAAAGACTCATGTGGTGTTCGTCCCCAAGACCGGTAGTTCCTTTACAGGTACCTCGAATTCCGGCTCATCTTCGGTTGAGCTCCAGTCGTTCAGTGGTAGAATCCGCGTGAAGAAGCAATAAAAACTCGGCCGCGCCCTACCTCAAGATCCGGTATGTCCGCAACGGAATCAACCCGGCGAGTGTTTCTCCTCGGGTTCATGGGAGCGGGAAAAACCAGTGTCGGCCAGGCACTGGCGCGACGGCTGGGATGGACATTCGTGGACTTGGACGAGTTGATCGAGCGTCGTCAACAAAAATCTGTTGCAGCAATCTTTGCCGAAGACGGCGAAGCCGTATTTCGGCAGATGGAAAGAGCCGGGTTGGCAGAATTATTGGAACCGGAAATCGATTCGACCGGTCCTGGGCCCTCCGCTGGAGGCTTGGTTGCTGCTCTGGGTGGCGGCGCCTTCGCTCAGCCGGCCAACCGCAACGCGATAGAGTACGCGGGTGCAATGAGCATCCTGCTGGAAGCACCGATCGAGGAATTGCAGCGGCGCTGTGAGAACGATCTTAAGGTGCGCCCTCTGGCCCAGGACCAGCAGGTTTTCGCGCAGCTTTTTGCCGAGCGACAGAGCGCTTATGAACTGGCCGGTTTCCGCGCCGATACCATGGACAAGAGCGTGGAGGAGGTCGCCGCGGAAATCGAACGCATGATCATGGCAACAGTCAAACCGGAGGTATAGGACGTGAGAGCAGTCGTCATCAAGATCGGTTTAGTTAGCACGATGCTACTGGCCACAACCGCCCTGATTGCTGGCGACAAGGACAAACCCGCCGGCAAACTGGAACCACGGGTCGTGGATTCAGGCAGCTTTGGCATCTATTTCGATGGCAAAAGGGTCGGTACGGAAACCTTCAAAATCGAGCAGCGGAGCGACTACAGCATCGCCACCGCACAGCTTAAGGTGGACGACGGCAAGACCCAGGCCGAGCAGACCGCAGAGATGCAGATCAATCCCAACGGCGACTTGCGATCCTATATCTGGCATTCGTCGTTGCCGACGCAGGAGGATGCCTCTGTCGAACCCCACGACCAGCTTCTGATGGAACACCTCAGCCCCGTCGACCAGAAGAAAGTGGATTTACCTCACATCCTCCCGCTGTCGACCGCCATCCTCGACGACAACTTCTTCTCGCAGCGCGAGGTCCTGATGTGGCGCTATCTGGCCACGGCGTGCCGGCGCCAGAACAACCAACTGTCGTGCGGTCCCGGCAGTTATGGCATCCTGGTGCCGCACCAGCACGCCGCTTTCAACGCCACCGTGGAGCTAAAAGGCACGGATAAGGTCGAGGTCAAGCCCGGTGTTCAGCGCCAGCTTAACAAAATCGTGCTGAAGACTGTCGACCCGCAACGGCTGGTGGTGATGAACAGCGACAAGGAAGCCGATGCTGAGTGGGTCATCTGGATCGACGATCAATACAAAGTGATCAAGATCTCGATACCGGGCTCGCATGTTGAGGTGATTCGAGACTGACGCTGCCCTACGACCTCAGTGAACAACCACCGTTCTGACATCCTGTTTTTCTTTGGGGTACTCCTGGTCCTATGGACGGCGTACCTGGTGCGCGACGTAGTGCTGCTCATCTATGTCAGCGCCCTATTTGCTGTGGTGCTTTCTCCGGCCATCGGGGTCATCCAGCGCCTACGGCTCGGCAGATGGCGGACCAGCCGGGGCTTCGCCCTGATCTTCCTGATCCTGCTGCTGGCGCTGTCGGCGACTCTCTTCATGACCTTCGCCTTTCCGCCCATCTATCGGGATGCCCGTCAGTTTGCCGCTGACTGGCCTAAGCACCTGGCCAATTTGAGCGAGAGTCTCCGCCATGTTCCCTTCGCGAACAAGATTGATACCGCGGAGCTCCAGAAGCTGGCAGCTGAGATCGTCGGCGGCGCCGGCGGACTTTTCCTGAACCTTGCAGGCGGTATTTTTGGGATTTTCACCGCCGTGATCCTTACCGCTTATTTCATAATCGACGGCGACCGCGCCTTACGTTGGGGCGTCTCGCTGTTCCCTCTGAAACAGCAGCCCCGGCTGAGCTCCACTCTGCTGCACGCCGAGCAACGCATGCGCAACTGGTTGATCGGCCAAGCACTGTTGATGAGCTGCCTGGGGCTGGCCAGCCTCGCTGCCTACTACTTCCTCCATCTACGATATTTCTACGTTCTCGCGATGTTTGCCGGCGTCGCCAATATCGTGCCCATCGCCGGCCCGATCAGCGCTCTGGTCATTGCGTCGACGGTGGCCGCCCTTGATTCGCCGGAAAAGGTTTTGGGCGTGGTCATCTTTCACGCCGTTTATGTTCAGTTTGAAAGCGCTTTTCTGTCTCCGCGCGTGATGCGTTCGACGCTCCAGCTTTCACCTCTGGCTGTCATCGTAGCCCTGGCGCTAGGCGGCTCTCTCGCCGGAGTTCTGGGCGCGCTGGTATCGGTTCCGACTGCCGCCTTGGTCGCGGTATTTGCCGATGAGTATTTAGTGAAGAAGAAGAGAGAAGATGCGCGCGCCGCGGTTGAGTCGGCATGAAGAAGGCAAATGACATACTAGACACGACCAGCAGCAATGAAACGTAGCCCTTAAGTGAGGAGCGAGGCGTTGACTTTCTAGCTCGGCTAATTGCTCTTTTGGTCATGGCTCGGTGCCTATTTGCTTCTTGGTCCCTCCTAGAAGTGCCGCTTCCACAAGATGCTAGAATTTATGACTTAGGCATCCATGACCAGCAAAATTCCAGTCGGCATTCTCGGTGCCACCGGGACTGTGGGGCAGCGCTTCATCCAGAAGCTGGAGGCGCACCCGTGGTTCGAGGTGGAGTGGCTCGCGGCTTCAGACCGGTCCCGAGGAAAACCCTACGCGGAGGCAGCCAAGTGGAACTTGCCTTCACCTCTGCCAACGAAGATCGCCACAATGAAGGTCTCACCGGCGACGCCGGACACTCGTGCGCCCAAGCTCATCTTTGCCGCTCTGGACGCCGAGTCGGCGCGACAAATCGAGCCGGCTTTTGCCGCGGCCGGGCACGCCGTCGTTTCCAACTCCAGTGCCTTCCGCATGGCGGAGGATGTTCCGTTGGTGATCCCCGAGGTTAACGGCGATCATACCGAGCTGATCAAGACCCAGAAATGGTACCGGGAGAGCGGCGGCTTCCTGGTTACCAATCCCAACTGTTCTGCTATCGGCTTAGTACTGGCGTTGGCGCCGCTGCATCGCCGATTCGGCGTAGAGAAAGTGTTTGTGGCCACCATGCAGGCGGTCAGCGGAGCCGGCTATCCGGGCGTGCCTTCTCTGGACATCCTGGGCAACGTCATTCCCTACGTTTCCGGCGAGGAACCCAAGATGGAAGCGGAATCGCGCAAGCTTCTGGGCTCGCTCAATGGATCGGGAGTGGTTCCTGCTGATCTCCGCGTCAGCGCCCATTGCAACCGCGTGGCGGTCGAGGATGGTCACACCGAATCCGTCTCGTTGCAGTTACGCCAGTCGGCGCCAGCCGAAGAGATCATTGCTGCTTGGAATGAGTTTCGTTGCTTACCTCAAAAGCTCAAGCTCCCTTCCGCGCCCGAACAGCCGGTGATCTACGAGAGCGCTCCCGACCGTCCCCAGCCACGCCTGGATCGCGACCGCGGGCAAGGAATGTCCGCCGTCGTCGGACGTTTACGTCCGTGCAGCATCTTCGACTGGAAGTTTACGGTCCTGTCCCACAACACTATCCGTGGGGCGGCCGGAGCAGCAGTCCTGAACGGCGAACTGCTTCACGCTCAGGGATACCTGTGATCTGTTGCTCCCAGGTGTTGTCATGATCGTAATGAAGTTTGGCGGCACCTCGGTCGAGGACGCAAAGGCCATTGATTCGGCCGCCGCTATCGTGCGGCAACGCCGGGGCGAATGTCCGGCCGTGGTAGTCAGCGCGCTCGCCAAGATCACTGACCAGCTCCTCTTGATGGCGGCAGCCGCCGGCGCAGGTAACCGCGAAAAAGCGCTTGCGCTCTCCCGAGCCGCCCGGGACCGTCATTACAACACGGCGTCCGACCTGCTGGGCACGCACGCGTTCGAGCAGATTACGCCGGAGCTCGAAGCCGACTTCAACGGATTAGACGAGTTGCTGCGTGGCGTGGTCGCCGTGGGTGAGCTGACCTTACGCACCACCGACAGCATTGCCGGTTTCGGCGAGCGGGTATCGAGCAAGATTGCGGCCGCGGCCTTTTTGCAGCGTGGAATCGAAGCCTCTCATGTGGATTCGCGCCGGTGCGTCGTTACCGACGACTCGCATGGCAAAGCGGTGCCTTTCTTTGATGACACCGACGCCCGGTTGGCTGAGCTGGTTCGGCCACTCCTCGATCGCGGGCGCGTTCCAGTGATGGGAGGTTTCATCGGTGCCACGCGCGAGGGCGTCTCTACCACGCTAGGGCGTGGCGGCTCAGACTTCAGTGCCGCCATCGTGGGCGCCGGTCTGAATGCGGCACGCATCGAGATCTGGACCGACGTGGACGGGATGTTGACCACCGATCCCGGCCTTTGTCCCCAGGCTCGCCGCATCAAGACCATCAGCTTCGAAGAAGCGGCGGAACTGGCCTACTTCGGGGCCAAGGTGTTGCATCCGGCCACCTTGCTGCCGGCGATCCGCAAGAATATTCCCGTCCTCATCCTGAATTCCCGCAATCCTCAGTGCGAGGGCACACGCATCACCTCTTCCGCCCCCAAGAGCAGGAATGCATTCAAGGCCATTGCGGCCAAAAAGCGGATCACGGTCATCGATGTGGTGGCTACGCGCATGTTGATGGCGCACGGATTTTTGAAAAGCATTTTTGACGTCTTCGCCCGGCACCGCTGCCCGGTGGACATGGTTTCGACATCGGAGGTCAGCATCTCGGTCACCGTGGACTCCAACGAGTCGATCGCGGCCATCGCCGCCGATCTGGCCCGCCTGGCTGACGTAAAGTACGAAGGCCGGAAAGCGATTGTCTGCCTGGTCGGAGAAAATATTCGCAACACGCCGGGCATCGCCGCCAAGGTGTTCGGCGCCGTGGGCGATGTGAACATCCGCATGATCTCCCAGGGTGCGTCGGAGATTAATATCAGTTTTGTAATCGACGAATCCGATGTGCCGGTGGTCGTCTCACGGCTGCATCAGGTCTTTTTCGCAGACGTCGACCCCGAGGTGTTTGCTTGAGAATCCTAGTGTTGGGCCGCGGCAAAACCGGAGCTTTGGTTGTCGAAGTCGCAAAAGAACGAGGTCACGAAGTCCGCTCCCTGGCGAGCCAAGATAACCAGGATGGACGCGGCTTGACGCTGGAAGTCCTCGAGCAGACCGATGCGGTGGTGGACTTCACCACGCCGCACGCCGTCATCGCCAACGTCATCCGCTGTGCTGAAGCTGGCGTGCCCATGGTCGTGGGAACCACCGGCTGGTATCAGCACATCGACAAAGTCCGGGAACTGGTGAAACAACGCAATGCGGCCCTGCTCTACGGATCCAACTTTTCCGTGGGCATGAATTTCTTTTTCAAGGCGATACAGGCGATCGCGCCGATTCTCAAGAACAGCTACCGCGGCAACATCGTGGAACGACATCACGTGCACAAGAAAGATAAGCCTTCCGGCACCGCTGTGACCCTGCAGAGATTTCTCGAATCAGCCTCGGGCTCGAAAGTTGAGATTGCTTCGGTGCGCGAAGGCGACACCGTGGGCATGCACCTGGTCATGCTGGATTCTCTCAATGACACCATTTTGCTCACGCACGACGCCAAGTCACGCCTAGGTTTTGCCGAAGGTGCGGTTCGCGCCGCAGAATGGCTCAAGGGCAAAGCCGGTTTCTATGAGTTTCCCGAGATCGTAGACCAGCTTTGAAGATAGACTCATCCATTTTAGCCCGACCCGATTCCTGGTAGAGTCGGGTTGGAAATGACCTGCCCCCCATTTTTAGTTCAGGGATAATGAGACTTTCTCCGAGTTTTGGGTGTCGAGCATAGCACTTCCAGATTGACGCCCGCAGCCGTCGCGGCTGTGGGAAAGTGGGAAACGCGAAGCGTTTTCCAAGGCGGCGATTGCTACCGGGTGGAGCGAACCAGTTCCCGGGCGGGAGTTGCACCCGCTGAAGTCCAGCGCCTTTCACGGCGCACTATTTCGCCAGCTAGTTGATGACGGACGCATCCAGAGCTGCCAACTCATCACGGTTCAACTTGTTATGAGTGCTGCGGAGCTTGGTACCGTCTTTTAGAGAGAAATACGTGTAGGTTGGAGGAGCATCACAACAGCCCCACTTGGTGACCTGATAAACGTCGCCTGTCACGGGTTCTCCGCGTTGTCCCGGTTCTCGAAATGTCCATCTCGCGTCCTTGCCGTTCATTGCTTCGACCGTAACTGTTGCATTCGGAGGTCCCTCAGCACCGAATTGTTGGTCCATGAAGAAAGATTCACGAAGCACCAGGTTCTCCAAACCGCGTTTTGAAAGAAGCTCGACCACAGTGAAACGCTTATTCAGCGTTATGAAGTGGGGT
>DATDGP010000041.1:0-4764 GCA_036522035.1 Terriglobales bacterium | reverse complement strand
AGTGTTGAAAACCATGATCCGAAAATCCCTCGCCGCCAGCCGAGCCCGCACGCTAACTAACCAGGGCAAGCACAAGGGAATTGTTTCTGTATCGGCGACAAACCAAGAAGCGTGGCGAAAAATCGCCGAGCTTCCTTCGGGTTCTCCCGCAACTGTCGATCGCGGTAGGGACGACCATTGCTGATCGCCCCCCGCACAGACCCGGACGAGCGCTCCTTAGCGCAATCGCTACTCCTTTCTTGTAAGGCTTCTTCCTCCTCTGCTTCATGCCGGTTTATCCCGGCGCACTAACATCGCCATTGCACTCACGATGGTGAGCATCTACCAATAACGCAACACCACTATTGGATCCAGGTTCGCTACCCGTCGGGCTGGAATATAGTTGGCCAGAAAAGCCACTACGCCCAGAAGTAGAGCAACGCCAAGGAACGTCTTCGGATCTGAGGCGCTTATGCCGAAGAGCAGGCTCGACATGAGCCGGGTAAGGCCCAGGGCGGCAAAAGCACCGACAGCCAGGCCCAGCAGGAAGAGTCGGAGCCCCTGACCCACAATCAGGGCCAATACCCCTTTCCGTGTCGCCCCCAGAGCCATGCGAATCCCGATCTCGTGTGTTCGCTGCGCCACTGAGTAGGAAACGATGCCGTACACTCCAATCGAGGCCAGCAGCAGGCCCAACCCGGCACAAGATCCCAACAGAACTGTCGAAAAACGACGCGACGCTATCGAGGCCGATAGAACCTGTTCCATGCTGGCAATGTCAGAAACGGCCAGCTCTTTGTCCAAGGCAAACATCTGTTGCCTCACTTTGACGGCATAACTCAGCGGATCGGAACCAGTGCGCACGATAAGCACCATGCTGTCGTTCATGTACTGGGCATGAGGCACGTACACCTGCATCGTCCGTGGCGCATCCAGTCCGTTTTGCTTCACATCCTTGACGACTCCGACCACGCGGCGCCATAGCTCACTTTGCTCAACCGAGTTTCCCGAGACGCGCAACCGTTTCCCGATCGGATCCTGCTGAGGCCACCAGTGGTCGGCCGCCGTCTCGGAAACCATAACCACAAGCGGGCCGCTTCGATCGTCGGCTTCGGAGAAAGCACGACCCCTCACCAGATCAATTTGCATTGCCTGAAAGTAGCCGGGAGTAACGACGTAGCGTTCGGGGGAAGGTTCGGTTCCTGGGCTATAGACTTGTCCTTCGATGCGGGCTTCCGCGGTATCGAAATCACCGCCCAGAGGCATTACCTGCACCGCGCCGGCCGATTGAACTCCGGGGAGGCCGCTGATCCGGCCGAGAAGCTCGCGGTAAAACGTCGCGGGCTTCTCGGTTGCGAAAGGATACTTCGAGGAGGGCAGCCCGATGCCCATGGTCAGAATATTCTTAGGGTTGAAACCTGGGTTGACCCCTTGTAAATTCGCGTACGTACGCAGCATGAGTCCAGCGCCTACCAGCAATGCGGTCGCGAGCGCGAACTCTGAGATTGTCAGCGCTCTCGGGAAGCTACCCTGTCCAGTTCCACGTGAATCCCTTCCTCCTTGTTGCAAGACCTCGTTAACGCTCAGCCCGCGGAGCTGCAGCGCGAGAACCATTCCGAACAGAACCCCCGTCACAAGGCTGATGGCCGTGGTGAAGGCAAGCACCCGAGAATCGATGCCAACGTTCACCAGCTGGGGTATCACTTGCGCGCCCACCGCGGAGATCAATCTCGTGGTCCAATAGGCAAGAGCCATGCCAAAGATTCCTCCGCTCAAGGCAAGCAACAGACTCTCGGTCAGAGCCTGACGGGCCAATCGGGCGCGGCTCGCTCCTAGTGCCGATCGTACCGCGATCTCCGTCCGCCGCCCGGTTGCGCGGGCGAGCAATAGATTGGCGATGTTGGCGCACGCAATGAGCAAGAGAAACCCGACGGCCCCTAACAAAACCAGCAGAGATGGGCGCAGGTTGCCCACGATATCGTCTTCGAGCTTGACTATATCCACGCCGGTGGTTGCGTACGCAGCTGGAAACTGTTGCGCCATATGCCGGTTAATCACCTCAAGATCTGCCCGCGCTTGCTGAAGAGTAATTCCCGGCAGTAGTCGAGCAACCGCGCGCAGATGACGCGAGTTGCGTTCCTTGTCGGAGTGCGCTTCGGCAACAGGTCGGTAGAATTGAGCTCCTCCGGTGACCAAGCTGGCCGGCAACATCCTAAAGTCTTTCGGCATGACGCCGACCACCGTGTACGACCGACCGCTCAACGTGATCTGCTGGCCGATGATCTCGGGGTTCGCCCCGAAACGCCGTTGCCATAATCCGTACCCGAGAATGATGACTTGATCCTTGCCTTCGATCTGCTCTTCGGGCAGGAACACTCGGCCCAACAACGGGCGTCCCTCCATCACGGAGAAATAACCGTCCCCCACCTGTATTCCGGGAATACGCTCTGGGTCTCCCCGGTCGGAAAACACAGCGCTCCAATCGCCGAAGGCGGCGACGCTCTCAAACACATGGTTTTCTTCTCGATAGTCGTCAATATCGGTGAACGAAAGTTGAGCGCGTCTGTTTCCCGAGTCCCGCTCATCACTCCAGATCAGAACCAGGTTTTCAGGGTTCTTATAGGGGAGTTGGTTGATCAGAACAGCGCTGACCACACTAAAGACCGCCGAATTCGCGCCGATTCCCAAGGCTAGCGTCGCGACGGCCACAGCGGTAAAGCCGGGGGATTTCAGCAACATGCGTATGCCGTAACGCGCGTCCTGCAGGAAATTCTCGATCCATAGCAGTCCTCGTTCGGCTCGGTAGTCTTGTCTAACCGCTTCCACGGCGCCAAACTTGAGCATCGCTTGGCGTCGCGCCGCGACGGCTGATAAACCAGCCCGAACATTTTCGGCGGTTTCAAGAGCGATATGTTCCTCAATCTCTTCCCTTAGTCGATCGTCATGCATCCGCCTTGTAGCCGAGTTGAGCACACGAGTAAGGAACCGCCGTAACAATTTCATGACAAATCCTCTGCCCTAGCTTCAAAGAAGCGACCGACAATGGTTGCTGTTTGCCGCCAATCTCTGGTCATTTTGGTTTCCAACAGGAAGTATGACTTAGTCCCTTTGGGAAAACAACATGAAAATTGGCTGAGCCGAGCTGGCATGCGTGTCAGCTCATTCTGCTGGCATAGGTGTCAGCTCATTCTAAAGATGCGATCCGTTGAGGGTGAATGCGACGTTGGCTGGCACGATCTTCGGTTACGTCCATGGAGTACGTCGCGGATCTGGCCGAAGTCGCCAAGAAAACTCAGCCGAACCAGTGGATCAAACCTTCAGCACGGCCCGTACTGCCTCTAGGGTTTCTAAACAGTCTTCGCGGCTCACATCGTGGTGGGTGACGAAGCGCATCAGTTCGTCGTCGATACCCGCGGCCAGGACGTTCTGGGCAGCCAGCATCTGGCTGAATTCGGTGGTACCCATGCCCGTACGGCTGATATCGAAAACCAGGATATTTGTTGGCGTCTTCCCGATCTTGATTCCTTTGATCTCCGCCAAGCCTTTGGCCAAAACGCGTGCATTCTCATGGTCTTCTTTTAAGCGCGCCGGCATCGCTTCGAGAGCGATCAGCCCGGCTGCCGCCAACACCCCGGCCTGCCGCATGCCTCCCCCCAGAGCCTTGCGGTATCGACGTGCCCGCTCGATGATTGCCCGGTTGCCCATCAGCATGGAGCCTACCGGTGCGCACAGGCCCTTCGACAGACAGAACATCACGGAATCGAACTTGCGTGTAATCGCCGCTACTGGTTTCGCGAGGGCCGCAGCCGCATTGAAGATGCGCGCGCCATCGAGATGCACAGGCAAGCCAAGTTCGTGAGCGCGGTCGCAGATCTCATCGGCCTGGCCCTGGGGAAAGATGGTGCCACCAGCGAGGCTCAGGGTGTTCTCCAACCAGATCAAGCCTGTCTGCGCGCGATAGTACGCCGGCGGCGCAATCTTCTTCTTGATCTCTGTCCACGTCAACGCGCCGTCTTCTCCGTGAATGGTTCGCGGCTGACAGCCAGAAAACGCCGCGACTGTGGCCGATTCCAGATTGATAAAGTGCGCACGCTCCTCGCAGATGATCTCCTGGCCATGGTGGGTGTGGACCTTCACGGCGATCTGGTTGCCCATGGTGCCGGTGGGCACGAATAGTGCGGCTTCCTTTTCGAAAATCTGCGCGGCACGCTCTTGCAGGCGGTTGACCGTCGGGTCTTCTCCATAAACGTCGTCGCCGACCTCAGCCTCCGCCATGGCGCGGCGCATCTCGGGCGTGGGGCGGGTCACGGTGTCACTACGCAGATCGATGGCACGTCGCGTCTTCATCTGGCTGGGTTCTGCGGTATCGGGTTGGGCGAGCTTGGATTGGGTCGTCATTGTTTATGCTGTTGCCGGATCGAGGATGAATTTTTCAAAGACCTCATTCGACAGCAGTCGCCCGCGCGGCGTCAACTCGAGAACGTCATGGTGACGAACCAGCAGCCCGGAGGCGATCAGCTCGCCTAGAATCGGCTGGTACTGATCCACAGCGACCCCGAACTCGCGCCGCAAGGCATCCAGGGCAACGCCATGGTTGAGCCTCAGACCCAGGAAGAAAGCCTCTTCCAATGCCTGAGGCAACGAGATCGGCTCGGCCCGCCACGGGGCCAACTTCACGAAGCCGTCGTAAGAATCCGCTGTGGCGAAGCGCACGCAGTCTGAGCCCTCGGCCCGAAGGCGAGCCGATGCCGGGAGCATGGAGTGGGCATCCACGCCGAAGCCCAG
>DATDGP010000040.1:0-2807 GCA_036522035.1 Terriglobales bacterium | reverse complement strand
ACCAGATTCTGCGCGCTGGGCAACCAGCCGCAGCTTCTTCACATGAACGTGAAGCCGAGCTCAACTAGCCGCCGTACTTAAGGGACACGGTAAGGACTTCTGCCGTGTCCCTCACACCCGACGGTCACATTCGACAGGCCTCAACCCGGAGGTTGACATGCATATTCCACATAATGCTGCAAGCACTGCAGAAGCGCCCACAGCTGATTCGCGGCGCTGTAGGAATGGAAGCGGGTGTAAGCCTCGTGAATGTAACCGGGTTTGGTGACGGCCTCATTCAGCAGAGCCGTCCATGAAATAGGTGGTTTTCTCTCAGCGCTAGTGTGCGCGCTGCCTGTGGCACCTTGCCCGTCTGCGGGACGGGCGCCGTTCCCTTCTACCGACTGACGATTTGTGATTTCCTCGGACATGTTTTTTCTCCTTTCGCCTCGCGATCTCGCGGGTCACTTCAAGGGCAGGGGGCGCGTGCTCCTGCGACGGCTTTTGCGGGAGAGCCGAAAAAATCTCGTCGTCGTCGTCGTCTTTTCGCCTGATTTTTTCGGAGGGACCGCAACCCGGAGGGACGGCGAAGCCGGAAGCCGAGCCTGCGTCCGCAAGGCGCACGAGTATCGCCCGCCTGCCGTGCCCGCGAAGAGATGAGGCGAAAGGAATGGCTGAGGAAATGGCGCAGACAGAAGTAGAACAGGTGGCGGTCAGAGCGGACGGGCGGGTGCGATGGTGGAGACCGAAGGCCGGGGAAACTCGAATCGAGGGGCGGCAGGGAAAGCTAGCTGATCAGAACGACACAATTGGCGTTCATGGTGTGTTTACTCGTGTCCTTCGGAAGCGCTTTCGGGCAAAACCTTGGATAAGGAGCCCAGCATCAAGGTGGAGCAGCATTCTGCGCATCATGGTCGGCACACAACTCGCACACGTCCGGCTCGCCGGCGCCGAGTTTACCTCCGAGGCTGATACCTTGTATGCTGACCACCAGTCAGTCTACATTCCCCGCTGTTGACGCCCAGCTTGGGAAGACGGCTTTCAAATGAAAACAGGACACATGGCGTTTTCATCATCTCGTTTTGGCGATTGAGAACAGCCTGATTTCCACTCTGGCCTTCCGGCGACATCTTAACGGTGTTCAAATCAAATGGAGTTCACGGCCTCGGCGCGGAAATCCCGATTTCACAAGTGCCAGCTCACCGCGTCTCGATCCAAGCCCCCTGCCCGAGAACCGCTTTGATTAGATAGCGGGTTTCATGAATGTTTCACGTGTACCCGGTCGTTGATTCTAAGTCGGCGTTGCCCCGCCACGTTTCTTCCTACGGCCTAACTGCCTTGGGTTGAAGGCGGTCGATGCCGCGGGCAAGTGCGAGAAATTCGAGGGCTTCGTCAGTGGTGATGGTACCAGACCCCGCCGCGTGATGGACCACCATGTTGCGAAGCTTCCCCATTCGGTTCAGAAGCTCGAAGGTCGACACAGACGCTGTCCAACCAAGTCGCGTAAAGTACGCGAGGCCGCGCCGGACGTTCTCTGGGCTCACTTCAGCGTTGCGTTCAACAAGTATGCCAGCCTGACGCCGGCCTTTTCTAACTGAAGCTCGATCGCTGGGTCCGCCTGCTGCTCGTAGGCGGCCGTGATGGGCGCCGGGTTTCCACTCCCCAGGTCCCCGTAGGCGACCGTCTGCGCGAGCCGGTGACCTTCCAGAACCCAGTCCCCGATGCTGCCCTGCTTCCACGCTGCCCGCTCTTGGGCGGTGATCCTGCTTTCCAGCTGCACGGCGAGCGCCTCGGGATGGCGGTAATCTGTTCGATCAGCCATGTGTCCCATGCCCAGTGCAGGTTGTCGGCCTTGCCTTCCAGGGTGACGCGGCGCTCGTTGCCACCCTTGTCGTTGTCGTCCTCGTCGTGCAGTGGCTGGTGCATGTCGCCGACGAAGTGAACGACATACTTGAGCGCTTCGACCTTGGCCGCACGATCCGCCTTCGGGTCTTTCAGCACCGCCAGGAACTGCTGGGTCTTGCCGATCACGCAATCACCGTTCGGACACTCGCGCGCCATGTCGATTCTCGAGTCCGCCAGCGGGATGTCGATATAGTGACGGGGCCCGGTCTCCCGGTGAGCCGGTAATCGTCGGCCCAGCTCGCCACGGACTCGATGGTGGCGCCGTGAGGAGATCGCTGGAATCTTTCAGTGCGGCCGCAGTCATGTAGTGCTCGGCGATCAAGGCGACGACGGTGTGACCTTCACGTCCCCAGCCGAACACTCCACGACCGGGCCAGATGAGCACAAGAGCTGCGGCCAGAATGAGACACGCCCGTCGCGGTGAAATGCCGGCTACCCTTGTCACGCGCTTGTCCTCGTTTCGCTCTGGAGCTTCTTGACCCGCTCGAGGATCTCCGGCTTGCTCAGCACGCCCTTTTCGGTCAGCAGTTCGATCAGGACATTTATAATCAATATAGTACGCCAACTTCTCTGGAATGCTTGACGTCATATGCATATGCTGTCAAGATGAGTCTATGGCAGAGCTGGCAGAAATCATAAAGAGCCGCCGACTCGCTCGAGAATGGTCATTGCGGGAACTCGGTTCCCGAATTGGGGTCACGCCGGCTTATGTGGCGGACATTGAGGCTTCTCGCCGAGTCCCGAGTGCGGAACTCAAAGCCAAGATTGCTTCGGCCCTCGGGATTCCCTCCGAGGAACTCGACGCGACTGATGTCAGGCTAACGCCTGACCTTCGAGACTGGATCAAAGAGAGGCCTCAATTGACCGGTCTTCTGCGTTCGCTACGTTCATCGCCGGAGTCCGACATGTTGATTCAACGCCTC
>DATDGP010000039.1:0-16760 GCA_036522035.1 Terriglobales bacterium | reverse complement strand
CGTTTTGGATTTCCTCGCTGCTATCTACAGCTATGGACGCATTCGACGCCGCGACGGCGCATCACGTTGGGGAGTGTTTAGTGACCTAGAGGCTAACGATCACTATGTTGAAACCTTCCTTGTGCATTCCTGGGCCGAACACCTGCGTCAGCACGAGCGCGCAACGCAGGCGGATCGTGAGCTCGAACAACGAGTGCTGAAATACACACGCGGTCAGCCAAAGGTACGGCATCTTGTCTCGGCGAAGTGAGAGAGCCAAGCCTTCCAAGTAGCGCCCGAATCCCGATTGCTGAAACCGTTGTCGGCACGGGCTTGAATTCGGGTGCGACAGATCCGACGCCCTTGGCCGTAGTGTGCCTCGCCTACCGCTCTTCAGCCCGCACGGGGCAATGGGTCGGGTTCCGGCTTCTGCTCTCTCGTGAATGTTTTGAGTGCCGCATCCTCATCATCGAACAGCTCGAAGATGGCTCCGAGCTTTACAATCTCAACGGTGTCGCGGACTTTCTTGGTCAGGTTCAGCAACTTCATGTCGCCGCCTTCGCGGCGAGCGGCAACGAAACCGCTGACCAGCTCGGCAATACCGGAGCTGTCAATATAAGGCACTTGGCTTAAATTCAGCAGGAGGTTCTTCCTCCCCCGCGCGAGAAGATCGCGAATGGTGTTGCGTAGCAATGCGGTCTCATCTCCCAGAGTGATCCGCCCGCTGATATCGAGAATGGTTACATCGGTGACCTGCCTCTCAGTCGCTTTCAAGCTCATGGGACTCCTCCAGATCTTTTTTGGGTTTAGGCGTTGCCCCGGCTTGGAGTAGTGGCTGGCCAAGCCAAAGCTTGGGAATTGATGCTTACTCGGGCCCGCGCGGCTGGAAAACAGGAAACATCAACCGGTCGATGACATGTCGGGGTCATTGCTGCCATTGTGGACTCTCTTAACTTCCACAACGAAGACCGCTTTCCAGTCGACCGCAAGACTTTATCAAAAACGATGCCACTCGTACTCAGGGGCATCGATCCATTCTACTTCTTCGCGCTCATGGATGTTGTGCCCGACCTTTTTGTCTCCATGGCCGAAGTCGTCCAAGAATCGTGACTGGGAATCGTAGGGTTTCGGCATAACCTGCAAGCGGACGCTTGCGTCGCTCAAGAAGGATCGGGCCTAATCTCTTGCAAGGCAAATCAACACTGCCTGCATGGGCGTTGCTTACCAAGCTAGGGCATGGGCGTTGCTTACCAAGTCTAGGGTGTTTTTCACTTACTCTCGTTACTTCAATATTGTCACACGGGAACTAAACCAATGCCGCCCCTGACTTGATAGCTTCCGTTTCATGACGCTGACCGGTGTAGCGTTCCGAGCTAGGCTCGCATCGCCATGGTTGCCTGCCAACGATTTGTACGTACAGTGAGCTGATCAATTAGCTTGGAACGCACTTTGTATCCGAGACCCGGAGTTTGTGGGACCCGAATGGTGCCGCGGGCGGTCACCTCCACTTCCGGCTCGATAATGTCCTCATCCCAGTATCGCTGACTGGCGGACACGTCGCCGGGTAGGGTAAACCCGGGAAGTGTGGACATGGCGACGTTGTGGGCTCTGCCAACTCCGGATTCCAACATGCCACCGCACCAGACTGGGATTCCGTGAGTACCGCATATATCGTGCACACGCCTTGCTTCTGTGTGTCCACCAACTCGGCCGAGTTTGATGTTTATGATGCGACAGGCGGACCATGTGATCGCGGTGTAAGCGTGACGAGCGTTCGTGATGCATTCGTCCAAGCAAATCGGACTTTCAAGCTGGGCCTGCAACTTCGCATGGCTATGAATCTCGTCCCATTGAAGAGGCTGTTCAATCATAAGAAGGCGAAAATCATCGAGCTTTTTCAGATGGAGGGCATCTTCGAGCTGGTAGGCACAGTTGGCGTCCACCGACAGCTGGATCTCGGGAAAGCTCTTGCGGACGGCGTTGACAAAGACCACGTCCCTCCCCGGTTTGATCTTGAGCTTGATGCGATGGTACCCGTTCAGAATCTCTTCCTCGACCTTCTTCACCAGTGCGGTCGGATCAGCGCGGATGCCTATTGACACTCCACAAACAATCTCTTCAAGTGTGCCCCCCAAAAGTTTAGAAAGAGGAACGCCCTTCTGTTGCGCCTCCGCATCCCAGATTGCGTTTTCAACGCCGGCTTTGGCCATCTCGTGTCCCCGGATGCCGCGCACCAGCGAAGCGAAGTCCGTGGCTGCGGTAAGGCTTTTGCCAATCACGGCCGGGGCAATGAAGTCAGAAATGATGTGCCACGCAGTATCCGTGGTTTCAGAATTGTAAAATGGTCCTTCCGTGGAAGTAACCTCGCCCCAACCACTGACTCCATCAACAACCACTTCGACCAGAATAATCCTGCGATCTTGCATAACTCCGAAGCTGGTTTCAAATGGCGTCTTCAGACGCATGCGAATCTCGCGCATGATGATGGCTTCGATGTTCATAGGGTTCCAGTGAGTACGTGCCTTCCGATCGATCCGAGAAGATCCGCTGCAGCAATGCGGCGCAGATCTTCAGTGCAGCAATACCGCGCTAAGACACGGACAATGGGGCTCACTCCCCTTCAACATTGATTCGCCATAGCCATGCCGGCGAAGCTCTGAGTTTCCGTTAATAGTGCAAAGAGAAATTGAGAATGTTCCAGTACACAAGAAACCACGTGAATCCCAGACAGGCCAGGGCGATCAGCGTCTCGAATGTTCTGCTGCCTCGCTTCTGTGGTTCTGTTTTCGCCGCGGCCGAGAGCCCGGAAGAAGCCGTCGCGGCAGAATCGCCTGACCCTGCTGCCACTGCGCCAGCCATTACGAGGGCCGGCTTTGAACGCCAGGTCCAGGCCGCATTGTAGACAACAATAAGGGCACCAATTGCCCCAATCACACCCAGAGCTTGAAGCCCGTGCAGCCGTCCATCGATGCCGTTAAGGGCTGTGGCGCCGTCTCCTGAGGTGAGTACAACAGCCAGCAAGAGAACAAAAAGGACGTTAACAGCGCAGACTACCCTCGTCAAAATCCGCAGCCATCGGTCGCGTGGGCTGAGCTGAAGTTTCTTGCCGTAGTGCCGCCGCAGCAATCCATTCACCGGCCACAGGATCAGCGCCAGTATCATGATCCCTAAGCTTGCGCCCAGGACCAAGTAATTGAAAGTCTTGCTCTGTATCCAGCCAACGCGATCGAAAACCATGAACGGGTAATCAATCGCCATCTGAAGTCTTCCGTTTTCGTCACGTCGGAAGGCCAGCTTGTCCTGTCCATCCACCTCGCGATAAACGAGCGGCGCAATCTCGCTGAATTTTTTCTTCCGGCCGCTGAAGTCTTTGAAGGCATCTGTCGTAATCTTGCCATCCGGCGATCCGGAAACACGCAGTTCTCCCAGCATTCCGCTGGCTTCAAGGATGTTGCCTTCTAAACGCCGACTGACCAGGTAGAGACCTGATACCGCTTTTGCATCTGCCGCGGCGCTCGCCGGCGGCGTCGCGGGTGGTATCTGGTAGGGGAAATACCGATCGAGGAATTGCTCAAACAGCGCGGTGCGATTGCTGATCTCGCCTTTTCCTGCGCTGTTGTAAGAAACGAAGAAGCCGACACCTGCATCGGGAATCAAGTGCAGATCGCTGTGGAAGTACACCGTATCTCCGCCATGCCCAATGATGCGATGACCGTTGCGCGTCTCCTCATAGAAGCCCAGGGCCATGGCATTCATCGCCGGATTGGTGGCGAACTGCCGCGCATGCATGAGTTCAGCTGTCTCGGGGCGAAGGATGCGGGCGCCATTGAATTCGCCGTTCTGCAGGTGGGCGATCATGAAATGCGTCATGTCCATCGCCGAGGTGGCAACGCTTCCCGCCGGCCAAGCCTGCACGGTCTCATAGGGCTTCGCTTTGTCGGAAGCCAGCGCGTATCCGTTCGACATGAGAGGTTGCAGGGAGGGAGGCAGCGGCTGGTCAAAGGTGGTGTGCGACATGCCCAACGGCTGAAGGATATTGGTCGCAATGTACTCATCAAAAGGCTGGCCGGAAACGCGTTGGACGATATATCCCGCAACAGCGGTGGCATAGTTCGAGTAAGCGGGGGTTGTGCCCGGAGGGAAGATGCGGTTGGGCATATGGCCTTCAAGATAAGTGCCCAGCGGCTTCATCTCTCCGGCATCTTTCACAAAGAGATCCTTTGCCGTTTCCGCGAACCCGGACGTATGGGTCATGATGTTGCGCAACGTGATCGGCTGGGGAAACGTGGACGGAATCTTGAAGTCCAGATAATCGTTCACGTCCCGATCCAGATCCAGCTTGTGCTGCTCGACCAGTTGCATGACGGCGGTCCAGGTAAAGAGTTTCGAGATCGATCCTGGCCGGAAGAGAGTGTCCTCAGGTGAAACCGGCTTCCTCGCCTCGACGTCTGCGAACCCATATCCTCTTGCGAAGAGTACTTTTCCATCCTTCACCACGGCCACAACCGCGCCCGCGATGTCAGCACGCTGCAATTGCAACGGCATGACACCGTCGAGAAAAGCCCCCAGGTCAGCCGGCGTCAGTTCAGCGGTGGGCTTCGTCGCTGCGGATGGCTGCGATTGCGCCGGCGCTTTGGGCGGAAGAGAAGTCTTCGTGGGCTGCTGGGCCGAAACCGCCATGCATGCCAGCAGGGCAATCAACCCAAATTTTGTTGTGAGAGCTTTCGAATCACGCATCGCGGTTTCTCCTTAGTGGTTGTGGCGGCGGGATCGCTTGGCACTCCCCGCGGACTTGAGCGTACGTGCAACACATGATGATTTCTATTGACATCATGCAACGTATGTTGTAAACCAGGGGCGCTTGTTGCGCAAGCCAAAAATGCAGACGTTGCGGTGAAGCAGGACAAACCTTTTTCCTGAGCCCTCGACATGCTCAGAACAGTTGCCAAAAACCAAATCCGCGCAACTGGGAACCACGACGGTGCGGGTGAGCGAACAGCCCGTACGACGATTGAGGAACGTTTTGCCAACGCGGCGCCGAGTTTGAATCCCTCTCGCCGCAAGCTACTCACGGAGATCCTCGAAAATTCCGAAGACACTTACTTTCTTTCCTCCCGCGAACTCGCGAAGCGCTACGACGTCGATGCTGCAACCATCGTTCGAACCATCCAGGTGCTGGGCTATGAACGCTATGCAGAATTTTTGGCCGACCTGAGGGCTCACTTTGTTCTCAGGATCAGCCCTTACACCGTCATGAAGGCGGCCGCCCGGCAGAAGCGCACGATTTCCGACTACGTTGAACACAGCCTAGAAATGGAAGCCCACAATCTCGACAAGTTGCGCTCGGGCTTAACGGCACGACAGGTGGTCACAGCAGCTCGCAGCATCAGCCGGGCCCGACACATCTTGGTGGTGGGTATTGATCTAGCCGCTGCGCTGTCCCATTTGTTGTCTTATAGCCTGGGCTCCCTGGGATTCGACTCTGAGGCGCCAACCGGAAGCGCCGGGAACCTACATCAGAAAGTCCGCCGCCTGGGTCCCAAGGATTTGCTGATTGCGATCAGCTTTGGCCGTTGTTTGAAAGAAACCGTCGAAGCTGTTACTCGAGCCCACAAGGGAGGCGTGCCGACATTTGGAATCACCGACAGTGACAAGAGCCCCATTGCGCGTTTCTGCGATTCCTATTGGATCGCGTCGATTGCGAATCCTTCATTCAATGCCTCGTATGTGGCGCCCGTAGCTGCAATCAACGCCCTCTTAGTCGCATGCGCGCACCTCCAGCAGGATCGTTCATTGGCCTGGATGAGAGAGAAGGAAAAAGAACTCAAGTCAGGAAACCGATGGTACACGCCGGCAGGACCGGACGAATACACAACATAGGAGAAGAAACGATGTTGACCATTCAAATGTGCAAGCAGCGAATTCTGACGGTTGCCGGCATAGTCGGCGGGCGCGCTTTGGTACGGTCGTCGATTCCGGGGCTCATGGCGGTTCTTCTGCTGTTGAGCTGCCTTCAGCAGCCAGGTTTGGCGCAAAGCGCATCGAGCGGCGCCGTGTCCGGGACCGTGACCGATCCCGTCAACGCGGTAGTTGTGGGCGCCCAGGTTATCGCCACAAACCTGGCCACGGGCGAAAAGCGAACTGTCAACTCCGGCGGCGCAGGCGTGTATCTGATTCCGTTTCTTTCTCCCGGGACTTACAGCGTGGAAGCTTCCGCCAAAGGTTTCAAGCAAGCCAACTATCCTGACGTCCGTGTCGTCATCACCGAAACGGTCAAGTTGGATATACGCCTGGTGGTAGGCGCAGTTCAGGAAGTCGTCACCGTGGAGTCTCGCGGCTCACAGTTGCAGACCGAATCGACCAATCTGGGCCAGGTGACGTCAGGAGAGATCTTGAACAGCCTTCCCTTGGTTACGCGGAACTACACGCAGATCATTGCTCTCAATCCCGGCGTGGCAGCGGAGGCATCAAATGCCGGGTCGGTGGGAAGGGGAGGCGGGGATATTGAAACGCCCGTCGTATCGCATGGAGTCTCAGCCCAGGACAACAACTTTCAGATGAACGGAGTGGAGATCAACGATCTGCAAAGCAGCGGTCATTTCAGCGGCGGCATTGCCATTCCTAACCCTGACTCCATCCAGGAATTCAAGGTGCAGACCGGGCAGTACGACGCCTCCTACGGGCGCAACGCCGGCGCCAACGTCGACGTGGTGACCAAGGGCGGCAGCAATGCTTTCCATGGAACCATCTTTGAGTATTTACGCAACGAAGATTTGAACGCCAATAGTTTTTTCTTTAACCAGAGCGGCCAGCCCCGGGGCATTCTCCGGGAGAATCAGCCGGGTTTTACCTTTGGTGGACCCATCAAGAAAGACAAGCTGATGTTCTTTACCTCCTATCAGGCCACACGCCAAACGAATGGCATAGCGTCGCAGTGCTCGAGCACCCTGGTCAGTCCTCCGCTGACCAATGACCGCTCGGCGGCAGCGCTGGGCGCGATTTTTGCCGGCCAGCCGACGTTCGTCCAGGAAGTGACTGGCTCGCCCCTTGGGCCGACGGTGGCATCGGATGGCTCGAACATCAGTCCCCAGGCGCTGGCCCTGTTGCAAATGAAGCTGCCCAATGGCCAGTTTCTGATTCCGACACCGCAGACGGTCGATCCCAGCAAGCCGCTTGCCGTTCAAGGGACGTCCACCTTCAGCGACCCGTGTAGCTACAACGAAAACCAGTTCATTACCAATGCCGACTACCTGCACGATGACCACAACACTTTTTCCGGGAAGTTCTTCTGGGCCAATAGCAATCAGAACTCCACCTTCCCGTCCCCGCAACTGCTGGACCCCACGTCGCCGGGGTTTCCGACGCTCATCAATAGCGGATACCGCAATCTGTCCTTGACCTATACCCACGTTTTCAGCCCCAACATGCTGAACCAGGCGGAAGTCGCTTTTCATCGTTCCACAGTGGCACTGACCCAGCAGGAGGCGTTCAACTACTCCCAGATCGGAGTCAACGCCCCGGCTTTCGACAACGCCATGCCGGCGATTGACATCCTTGGCTCGATGACTTTGGGCGGCAACGGCCAGAGCGTGGATTTTGCCCAGAATACGTTTGTCTACCAGGATGTCCTGTCCTACAACTGGGGCCGGCATGCCTTCCGCTTTGGTGGAGGGCTGACCCGCGCTCAGGACAACGAAACCAACTTCCAGTTCTTAGGGGGTATGATTTTCGGGACCTTCTCCGACTTCCTCCTGGGACAAAGCGCCGCGCAGAATGGAACTCCATTCAGCAATGTCTTTGAGTCGGTAGACGCGCCTGGCTTATTTGCACGCGCCTGGCGAGTCTGGGACGGCGATCTGTTTGTTCAAGACGATTTCAAGGTAAACCGAAGACTGACGCTCAACCTTGGCGTCCGCTTTGAGCGGCTCGGCGGCATTGGCGACGAACTTGGCCGCAACGCGACCTTCAATTTCTCCCTGGCCAACCCCAATCCTCCGGCCGGCGGAAGCCTAGCCGGCTTCACTGTGCCCAGCAATTTCAACGGTCCCATTCCGCCAGGAGTGACCCAGATCGGCAATAATCTTGGCATCAACGGCGACGGGCAGAACACCATCAACCCTCGCTTTGGATTTGCCTGGCAACTGCCCTACAGCCAGAGATTCGTCCTGCGCGGAGGATGGGGTGTCTATCACAGCCGCACCACCGGCCAGCCTACGTTTCAATTGCTTACCAATCAGCCCTTCGCCGAGGTGCGGGAGCCCCAGGCTACTGGCAATGCGGGGGCCAGCTTCGCCAACCCGTTTGCAGCCGCGCCGGCGCTCCCGTCATTTACTCCTTACTCGCCCACCACGTCACAGAGCGTGTTCACCTTCGCGCCCGACTACCGGCCGGCCATGATCCAGCAATACAGTCTGAATCTGCAGAGCGAGCTATCGCGCAATACGATGTTGGAAGTCGGGTTTATTGGGGCGCGAGGCACGCACCTGCTGGGGGATCAGGACTTGAACCAGGCGTTATCGGCGAGCGCGGCCAATCCTATTCGCGGCGTCACGAACAACAGTTTCGCGACCGTACCATTGCGAGTGCCAATCGAGGGTTTTGGCTCTTTTCCCGGAATCGCGGAATTCGAGTCGGAAGGCGCAAGCTGGTACAACGCGCTCGAGGCTAGTCTCAAACAGCGGTTGAGTCACGGGCTGCAGTTCCAACTTTCGTACACCTTCTCCAAAGACCTGGCGACGGATCTCTCCACCACTACCACCCCCAACGGCGGAAACGGCCTCGTTGGCGATCAGACTGACCCTTTGCGGCGCTACGGGCCAGACGACTTCAATCGTCCCCATCGTTTCGTGGCCAGCTATCTTTACCAGCTGCCCGGTCCCACAAACCTGACTTCGGCCTGGGGCCGGCTCGCTGGGGGATGGGCGTTGTCGGGCGCAAGCCTCTTTCAGTCCGGCCACCCCCTGACCATTACAGTCTCGTCTCCGTTCAACGCTTTTGGCATTTTGACCGACTTCCCCCAACTCGTCCCGGGCTGCTCGGTTGGCGTTAACGCGGCTGTCGAAACCAAATTGAATAGCTTTTTCAACACCAACTGCTTTGCGCCTCTTCCGCTTGTCGGGCCAGACCCGTTCACCACCGGTTTTGGAAATGCGGGGGTCGGCATCGTGAAGGGACCAGGGCAGGTCAATACCGACCTGGCAATCATCAAGAAGATCGCCGTGCGCTGGCCCGCGGAATCTGCGAACGTGGAATTTCGCACGGAGTTCTTCAATTTCTTCAACCATCCGCAGTTCAGCGACCCGGATACCAATCTTTCGTCGCCAACGTTTGGCCAGATTCTGACTACTGCGGTCAACCCCAGGGTGATACAGTTCGCTCTGAAGTACAGCTTCTGATTTTTGGATGCGAATTCAATGCGGGAAGCGAGGACTAGCGTCCTCCCTTCCCGCCAATTCTCGGAGCAACTGACGATGAAGAGTTTCTTGATTCGAAGCGCCATCATTCTGTTCGCTTTGCTCGGCCGCGTCGCAGGACAAGCGCCCAGTACACCGGTCACGAGACCCGAGCCGCTCGACATCCTCATCAAGAATGGAAAAGTCATCGACGGCTCAGGGAACCCCTGGTATGCAGCCGATGTGGGGATCCGCGGTGACCGCATCGTAGCGATTGGGAGACTTCACGACGCCAAGGCGAAACGGGTGATCGATGCATCGGGAATGGTCGTCGCTCCGGGATTCATCGATACCCTTGGCCAATCAGAGATGTCATTGCTCATCGATAGTCGCTCGGTGAGCAAGCTTTCCCAGGGCATCACCAGCGAGATCACGGGAGAAGGTGGATCGATCGCGCCACAAGACGCGCTCACGTTGGCAGCGCTGCAGCCCGCGCTCGAGCCTTACCACCTCAAGGTCGACTGGACCGATCTACACGGATATTTTCAACGGCTGGAAAAAAATGGAACGCCCTTGAACATTGGAACCTACGTGGGCGCGGCCCAGGTGCGTGAAGCTGTCTTAGGGGATGCCAACCGCGCTCCGACACCCGAGGAGTTGGAGAAAATGAGAGTGCTGGTGGCCGACGCCATGCGCCAAGGTGCTTTTGGGATCTCGACCGCGCTCATTTATCCTCCCGGCCATTACGCTAAGACAGAGGAATTGATCGAGTTGGCCAAAGTCGTTTCACAATACGGCGGAGTCTACGCCAGTCACATGCGCAGCGAAGGGCAAAGTGAAGTCGGCGCGATCGAAGAGGCTCTGCGCATCGGCCGCGAGGCCCATGTGCCCGTCGAGATCTTCCATCTAAAAGTCATTGGGCAGCCGCGCTGGGGGTCGATGCCCAAGATCGTGGCCATGATTCAGGCGGCACGAGATTCGGGGCAGGACGTAACAGCGAACATGTATCCCTATGTGGCCGGCGGAACAGCTCTGGCGTCGAGTCTGCCGCCGTGGGTAGCCGATGGAGGCTTAAACAAATTGCTCGAGCGGCTCGGCGACCCGGCGATTCGAACCAAAATCAGACAGGAGCTGGCTGCGGAACACTCCGACTGGGAGAATCTTTATCTCGGCAGCGGCGGGCCGTCTGGGGTTCTCGTGGCTTCAGTGGTGAACAAGGACCTGAAGCAATTCACTGGCAAGACTGTCGCCGAGATCGCTACGTCGCAAAAAAAGGATCCGCTGGACGCCTTGTTTGATTTCATCCTGGCAGACAAGGGTCAGACCGGAGCCCTCTATTTCATCGCCAATGAAGACGACTTGCAGTATGGCTTAAAGCAGCCGTGGACCAGCATTGGTTTGGACGCTCCCGAGACATCGCTTGACGGCCTGCTGTTCGAGCCCCACGGCCATCCGCGCGCTTTTGGGAGCATGCCCCGTTTTCTGGGACACTATGTTCGCGATCTAAAACTCATGCCTCTCGAACAGGCAGTGCGAAAGATCACTTCCCTCCCGGCACAACGACAAGGGCTGGTGGATCGCGGACTGCTGAAGGAAGGATTCTTCGCCGACATTACTGTCTTCGATCCCTCAACCATCGCCGACAAGGCGACCTATACGGAACCCGCACAACTCTCGCAAGGTGTTAAGTTCGTCCTCGTGAATGGGCAACTTGAGTTTGCTGACGGCCAGCTGACTGGAGTTAAGGCAGGAAAGCCGCTGATGGGACCTGGCGTCGCCAGCGAGTGACCGTAGTCACTGCCAAACCCAATGTCTTCGGCGGTCCCATGATGCAAGCGATACTCGAGGCCAGCCGGTCTCGAGTGGTACGATCAGTCCCTCACAATCTTTCGCCGGGGAGGCCCATACAATGAAGTGGCTTGTTCTCTTCCTGGCTATTCTTTCGCCACGGTTGGCCTTGTCTCAGAGCTACGATCTTGTGATCCAGGACGGCCGGGTACTCGATCCCGATACGGGCCTCGATGCGGTTCGCAATGTTGGTATTAGCCAAGGCAAGATCAAGCGGATCTCGGCTGAAGCTCTTGAGGGCAAGCAGGTGATTTCGGCTCGAGGCCTGGTAGTTGCTCCTGGGTTCATTGATCTCCACCAGCACGGCCAAGACCTCGAGAGTCAACGAGTTAAGGCACTGGATGGTGTGACTACCGCGCTTGAAATGGAGATCGGCAAGCCCGATGTTGCCGCATTCTTGCAATCCAAGGAAGGGCGCTCCCTCATCAACTATGGAACTGCGGCGAGCCATGTGGCCGCGCGCTCGCTCGCCTTTGGCATGCCAATGCCGGAGGGCGGGTTGCTGCCTAAATCCGGAGCTGCCACCGACGAACCAGCGTCCGAGGGGCAGATCGAAAGCATGAAGGCACGCTTGCGGAGTGAGCTCGACGCCGGTGCCCTAGCCATTGGGATGGGCATCCAATACACACCCGGAGCCACACGCTGGGAAGTGATTGAGATGTTTCGTCTAGCGGCCGAGAATGGTGTGCCGGTCTACACTCACGTGCGCAGTAGCGGCAAAAGGGAACCCGGTTCAAGCATCGAGTCGGTCAACGAGGTCATCGGCGCGGCCGCAGTTACCGGTGCCTCCCTCCACATCGTCCATATCAACAGCAGCTGCGGGTCGCAGGCGCTCGATTGTCTTTCTCTGATTGCGGGTGCAAGGGCAAGGGGTCTGGATGTGACCACGGAAGCCTATCCCTATGAAGCAGGCATGACCTATGTCAACTCTGCCCTGTTCAATCCCGGCTGGCAGGAAAAGTTCGGGATCACTTATAGCGATCTGATGCTGCCGCAGACCGGTGAACGCCTTACCAAGGAACGATTTGAAGAACTCCACAAATCCAGCGAGCCGCACTTGATTGTTCTTTTCAATAACAAGATGGAGGCGGTGGACTCGGTCTTTCGCAATCCGCTGGTGATGGTCGCAAGCGACGGGGATCAAGGCCACCCGCGAAACGCTGGAACGTTTTGCCGCATCCTCTCCCGTTACGTACGCAGCCAGGGAACGCTCACGCTCATGGATGCCATCAGGAAAATGTCACTCATGCCGGCTCAGATGCTTGAGCGGTCAACTTCCTCCGGCCACCTTAAGGGGCGCCTCGAGGAAGGCGCAGATGCCGACGTGGTTATTTTCGACCCGCTCACTGTGAGTGACCGCTCGACGTATCAACAGCCGATGGCGGCGAGCGTAGGTGTCGAATATCTGCTGGTGGGTGGTGTTGTCGTGGTGGACAAAGGAAAACTCGTAGAAGGAGTTTTTCCCGGCAAGGCGCTGCTCAAGGATAAGAAACACTAAGCCGTCTTCGCCTCAGGCCTGTGTTGCTTGACAGTCGCAACGGCCCAGACTGTCATGACGAAGGTGATGGATCCTACCGTCACCGTTCTGATCACGCTCGATAAGAGCCAGGCCGGGGGCGCGCACCCGACATCGGCTGCAGTTTCTGCACCAGCTTCCACTTTGCCGCCGGCAAATCGGCCGGCCGCTGCTTCTGCCAAGAAGTAGGCCTCGGCTCTAACACGAGGAGGCTAGGTGCGGGGCGCCAATCTGCCTCCTCCCCCTGATGCCGATCCTTTGCGGTTCTGCGTGAATCCTTGTAAGCTACTTCCTTCTTGAAATGCCAGTTTCGCAAACTAATTCGCTGGTGGTGTACCAGGCGCTCAAGAAATGCGGTATTGGACTGGTTTCGGCGCTGCCAGAAACCTGGCTGGTGCATCTGATTCGGATGGCGGAAGACGATCCGCAGATGATCCTGGTGCGCCTGGCCAAAGAAGAAGAGGGCGTGGGCATCTCGGCAGGGGCTCACTTCGCGGGAGTGAAGTCGGCCATGCTGATGCAAAATCACGGCTTCTTGGCCAGCATTAACGGGATCGTCTCATTCGCCCAGCTCTATCGCATCCCGCTGCTCATGCTCATCAGCTATCGCGGCCATTTTGGCGAGCGTGATCCCTGGCAGACCGAAGGCGGCGCCGTCACTGAGCCTCTCTTAAACGCACTGCGCATTCCTTACACTTTTCTCGACGACCCCGTTAAGGTCGAACAGCAAATCGCTGCGGCGCAGACTCTGGCATATAGCCGGCTGCATCCGGTAGCGCTCCTGCTGACCCGCGACTTAATGTGGGAGGAGGCGTAAACATGGCGATCCAGCGCCTTGAGTGCCTTCGAGCCATCCATCCCCGGCTCACCAATTGCCTGGTGGTCACGATCATGGGCGCCGTGGCGGCGGAGATGCAGTCGCTGGGACATCGCCCAAACTTCTTTTATCTTCAGCATGCCATGGGGCTCGGATCTTCGACCGGGCTCGGCCTGGCCTTGTGTTTGCCGGGCGAGAAGGTTGTTGTTTTCGATGGCGATGGTTCCATCCTGATGAACCTCGGCGGCTACACCACGATGGCGCGTTATCGGCCGAAGAATCTGGTGCATGTGGTTTTCGACAACGAGAGCCTGCTCTCCGTCGGCGGCTTTCCTACCGCGACCTCGGCTGGCAGCGATCTCGAAGGTGTGGCGCGGGCCGCTGGTATTCCCCGTACCCAGACGGTGCGGGCTATTGACGAGTTCATTCAAGCCTTTGACAGCGCGATCGAAGGCCAGGAGTTAGTATCGATCATCGCCAAGGTCGAAGCCATCGGACCCAAGGCCTATGTCACCGGGCTGTCACTGCTGGAGAACAGGTTTCAGTTCAAGCGGTATATCGAGAGTCTCACCGCAGCGTCCGGGAGGCGCGGACAATGATTGGGTTTCGCGATCTCTTTTTTTCGAGTCCGAGAAGCGACGAGCCGTTTTGAGGCTACCTGTTCAATTTGATCTTGGCGTCCCGGGCACTCGGCGATGAAAGGAGCGGTTTCATGACCAACGTCCTCAGCGATCTTATCGCTCAACTCACGACCGGCAAGCTGCGCGTGGTAGACCTGACCCAGCCCCTGAGCCCACAGACGCCCTTGCTGCCTCTCCCGCCGCAATGGCCGAACACGCCGCAATTCCGTCTCTGGGAAATCTCGCGCTACGACGAGCGTGGTCCGGCGTGGTATTGGAACGGCTTTGAAACCGGCGAGCATACGGGCACCCACTTCGACGCCCCCATCCATTGGGTCAGCGGCAAGGACCTTCCCGACAACAGCGTGGATAAGATTAGTCCGGGAAAGTTCGTCGGGCCGGCTTGCGTGATCGACGTTGCGGCCGACGTCGCCAAAGACCCGGACTTCCTCCTGACTGTGGCCCGAGTCCAGCAGTGGGAGGCCGACCACGGACGCATTCCTGGAGGCGCATGGCTGCTGCTCAAGACCGGCTGGTCCAAGCGCACAGATCCGCAACAATACATCAATCTCAAGAGCGATGGGCCACACACCCCGGGCTTTGTCAAAGAATGTTCCGAGTTCTTGGCGAAGCAGCGCGACGTTCTCGGCGTGGGCGTCGAGACCGTCGGCACCGACGCCGGGCGCGCCGCCATCTTCGATCCGCCATTTCCCAACCACTACATCATGCACGGCAGCGGCAAGTTCGGGCTGGCTGGCCTTTGCAACCTGGACCAGCTTCCCGCCACCGGCGCTGTGGTCATTGCCGCCCCGCTCAAAATAGTCGGAGGATCGGGCAGCCCGTTGCGCGTGATCGCGATTACGCCCTAAAGCGTCTAGTGATCTTTTGAGGGCGGCTGCGCGGTAACCGCATCCTGCTTCTTGCGATGGAACAGTTTCTGGTCGATGTCGGTCCAGAATTCGTCGAACAGGCCGCCCAGGCTGCCATAGAGAAGGGCGATGCCCGAACGGCTCATGGTGAGGCCGAAGCCGCGATTCGCGGGCGGGTAGTAGACGTTTGATATTGCGCCCGCGGTGAATGCGCCGAGCACGTTGGAGTAGCTAAACCTGCGATTCCCTGCGTCGGTCCGGCAGACAAACTCCTGCGCCAGCGAGTAAGCGATGCGGTGCTTGATCGAGCCCTCGCCAACCCGGAAGTATCGAGGGTCTTCCTTGAACAGCACCGGGTAAGCAAAATTGCTGAAGAAATTGCTGGAAATCTCGTCGGCAAACGCCGCGCCGTAGCGCTTGCCGTACCCTGATGCCCCCTGGCCATAGGTCGGAAACGAATTCTCGGCCTGGCCGATGCCGGCCTGAAGACCGACAATACCAAACTGAACGGGATCGAAAGCAGACTTTGCGAACAGATGAAATTTTTGCCCGGCGGTGAGTGGCGGAGGATGTTGCCGGCTGGTGACACTGAACTGCGGTACCACTCCGAGGACCCGCTGGGATTGTTCCTTCTTAAGAATCTCCTCCTGCTGCTTACGCAATTCTTCGTCCGTAAGAGGCGGAGTAGCAGGCTGCTGCTGGTTCCCCGTGGTTCCCGCAGGGTTTTGGGGAGAAGGAGCCGGAGTGGGCTGCTGGGCCGGTGGCGCGGACTGCTGGGCATTTGGTGCTGGCGGTGGTGGAGGCGGCTGCGGCGATTCCTGTCCAGCCCCGAAAGCTTGAAAAGAAACGGCGAGAAAAACGACAAAGGTGGCGCGGGCGAATAGCGTCATTCGTAGTCTTGGGAATCGGTTACCCTGGGAATAGTTGGCTGCGCCATCTATTTTCCCAGACCTTCATGTCCGCACGCCAGTGTAGATTTGTTAAGCTGGCTCCTGACTGTCCCCACTAGAGCGACGCCTTCCTCACCACCGCGGCGAGCGCCCGAGTGCGCTCATACTCACTGCCGATCGATTCTGCGGTCTTGATGTAGCTCTCGCGCAGAGCTGCCGAGAGAGGCGAGTACCGGGCGACCACCGCCAGCAGCACGCGCGATTTCTCATAATCGGCGTCCGTGTGGGCCACCATCGCGAGTACTTTGCCCAGCGATGCGTCGCTCAGCTTGCCATGGTCCAGCAGCGCGATCAGGCAGCGCGACCGCTCGTTAGCCGAACTCATGGAATCGACGATGCTTAGGTAGCTATTGATCTGGTTCTCGTCAAAGTTGTAAGCCATCAGTCCGGTGAGTACGCGTGACTTCTCGTAATCGCTCTTGGACGCGGCCATGGCTTGCAGGGCCTTGCTGACGGATGCAGCACTCAGCCGATTGTGTTCAATCAGCGACAGCAGGCTGCGCGACCGTTCGTAGTCCGATTGCAAGGATGCGACGACCTTCAAGTAGCTTCCCATCTGGCTTTCGTCGAACTTGCCTTTCCCGGTGAGGCCGGTGAGCAGCCGCGATTTTTCGTAATCGGAATGCATTTTCGTGGCCGCATCCATGATCTGGTTGACCTGGCCCGAAGCCAGAGGGTAGCGCTCGATGGCCGCGAGCAGATCGCGTGACTTCTCATAGTCGGAGTCGATCGTCGCTACCAGTTTCAGGTAGAAGTCGAGAGACGACTG
>DATDGP010000038.1:0-6612 GCA_036522035.1 Terriglobales bacterium | reverse complement strand
AGGAAATTGCGTGTTCTTGCCACGACGGGAATCGGTCAGATGCTGCTGGATCAATTCTCCAAATCCCAGTCGCTCGTCGAGTTCGCGCACCAGGATCAGGCCGCCGTCGGAAGTGACGCGGGAACCTTGGAAATCGATCTTGAGAGAGGCGTTGAAGGAGAGCTGAAAGGGGTGGTTTTGGGCTTCACCCATGGGGTACTGACCTCCCGAGCGTCGTCATCGCTTTCAAACCTGCATGAATATTGATGAAAACGACGGTCGGAAGATTCGGAAGCGGAGTTCAAAAAGGAAATGTGGGGATGACTCTCTCTCCCCTAGGCACTGCGCGACGCCAGATTACAACTCTTTTCTTCTCTTGTCTTCCGTCAGGCGAAGACAACCTGGGCCTAACCGATCAACTACTGGATCGTTGCCCACTCAGAAGTAACTTCCGTGTGGAGCGCCACGAGGCTGCGCGATTGAGTCTGTCATGAACCTTGGTGCACCTCAGGGTACGGTTCTTTCGCAATATCAGGAGTTCTCGGTTGCCCCAAAACATTGCGGACTATTTCTTGTGCTTTTGGAAACAGGTCATGGTCCCGGGCGTATGCGCATCGGGTGCTGCCGGACGCCTGTGTCGATATTGTGCTTGTCAACGACCCGCCTGTCGTGGTTTGCCCGTGGACCGAACCCTTCATAGTTCGGCTCGCGGCCGGCACGAGGATAGTGGGTGTGCGCTTACATCCGGGGCGCGCGCCTGCTCTGCTCGGCATGCTCGTGGCGGAACTGCTCAACCGATCTGCTCCTCAACACGCAGACCATCACCCGCTTGAAGTTGTGAACGGCCTGCTGTCGAAGGGAGATTCCGTGGAATTAAGGCACAGTCGGTCGAACGTTTCCTCGACCAACCATTCCTGTCCGGCGCCTGCACCTCAGAACATCGCGCGCAAACGCGCATAACTAGCACGCGAGTGCAGTCCCATGCGCGGCGACAATCAAAGTGAGACTCAGTGTCAATTTGGATGAAACGGCGGCGGGTGTGAAGCCAAGTCGCGATAGGATGGCAGTATGCGTTTCCGGGCTGTGCTGCTGGTCCTCTGCGGAACGGCTGCTCCGGCGTGCCTACAGGCCGACGAACCTCCGGACTGGAGGGAGCACTCTGGCTGGGTCAGGCCGGCTCCAGTCTGCTGCGCGGCGTTACCCCCACGGACGCATGACCTTCATTGTGGTGTCGTTATTGCTCATTGCGGTCGCCGTCGCGGCCTGCTGCTTCCCCGCGAAACGGGCAACGAAGATTGAACCAATCGTGGCGTTTGCGACAGGAGTGAACCGGATTTCGGCGAAACTGGCGCGGCGGAGCGGATCTGAAGGCGTTTGGAGGCAACTCAGACGCACCTCCTAACCTGACCAGAGAACGTTCTAACCTAGCCGCGGCCGTCGGGACTTATCGGAGGCATTTCACATGAGCGCGAAGTCGCCTACGGTGAGACATCCTTCCCATTGCCGGTCCCGAACGGGCATCAGTGTTATTGTTCCCGCAGAGTTTCTGAAGGTTGTATCGTGGATGCCCTCGCTGCCGGCGCTCCGACCGCTACCAGCGCGGCCGCCAGGAGAATCGTCAACGCGGCCAGGATCGACAGCGGCTCGAACACGTTCATTTGAAAAAGCTCCTTTTCTGCGTACTTCGCGCCGAGCCACACAATGGGCATACCCAGGATGATGCCGGCGAGCGCCAGCACCAGTCCTTCCCGCATCGCCATCGACAGGACGTTCCGCGGGAGCGCACCTCCTCACAATAGGTTCGACGAAAGCGACAAATAGATCATCACAAAGACGTTGGCGAGCAACCCTAACGGGGATCTCAGGTCACTTCCGGGGTTGGCCAGACAACACGAATCTCGGTAGATGTAAGCCTCTTCCGATCCGCCTCAACTCGGGACTAAACTCAATTCCCAGATTTGTCAGGGCGAAGCTTCCGAATGCAATTCCCATTCGCGTAACTTCGCGGCTTGTATCGTTGTACCCGCGAGGCAGATAGGCATTTCCATCAAAGCCGGCAGAAGCAGCGCCGGCGAAAGTCGAGAGTGCGAGCGTCGTATGGCCCGAGTCGGACCTGTCAAATGCCGTAAACACGATAGCGTGCATCGTTCGCATCAGCGGGTTGTGGCTCGTTTGAGCGAAAATATCTAGGATCTTCATGAACAGCAGCTCCTGTCAGGAACCTGCCGGTCTGTGCCGCTGTCTCAAACGAAAGGGCGTCCCCATAGAGCCTAGCCAATGCCGCAGCCCCCTGGCGCCATTGTTTTGGATACCGCGCAGGTGGGTTTGCCATCTCCGGCCCGGCGGTAAATAGCGGGCCGATGAATGCTCCAGGCCCGAATGAGTGATCGGCAAAAAGTCGAAGCTTTTCACTGAGATTCAACCTGCTGTTGCGGGTCTCAACTGGCGCGCACAGCACGTCGTGCCCGTAATGACCGCAGTCAATGGGGCTTCCAAGACCAACAGAACCAACATCGTGGTTAGCTGAAACTGGGCGCGTTGCCAGAGCCGGCCGGTCTGGAATCGAAAGATGTGCAGCGCCGGGGTATTCATGGGCACGCCGAAATAGCGGAAGTGCCCACTCACCACCGAGCGCAGCCATTGGTCCACCTCGGGGATGGGGTAGTACAAGCGCGGCCGAAGTTCGCTTTTCACCGGCGCGTCCTGCGGCTGATCCAGATCGGTCCGTCTAAGGCATAGATCTGCCGCGGGGGGTCCGTCTGCGGCAGATACTTGCCGAGGGTCGGCAGCAGAACTGGCTGGAGGTGCCGCCTCACGGACAACCCACGGGCTTGACAAGACCCCACTCCCCATGTTAGTCTAGGCCTGTAGTGAAAAAGGGTTTCGGAGCTTAGGCCATGAAAAAACCAGATCGGCGTGATCTCTTTCCTGGTGCGCTGGAAATGATGGTCCTGCGAACGCTAAGACGGCAGCCCATGCACGGATACGCCCTCGTTCAACACATCAAGCGTACCTCTGACGATTTACTTCAAATTGAGGAAGGTTCGCTCTACCCGGCCCTCCAGCGGCTGCTCAAGGAGGGCTTGGTGAAGGCAGAGTGGGGCATATCCTCCACGAACCGCCGTGTGCGGACGTATCAGTTGACGCCGGCAGGCATCAAGCACCTGAACCGCGAAGTTTCGAACTTTGAGCGCATGCTGGATGGCGTCACGCGTGTCCTGGCGGGAGGTGAGGCATGAGTTGGATCAGGCAGTTGTTTTCACGCCGCCGTCTCTACAGCGATCTTTCTGAAGAGATTCATGAACACCTTGCCGAGAAGATCGAAGAGCTGGTAGTGAGCGGCATGCCAAGGGAAGAAGCAGCCCACGCAGCGCGGCGAGAGTTCGGTAACGCGACGCTGATCGAAGAGCGAGGCCGCGAGGTGTGGCAATGGCCCTCTATCGAGAGCTTCGTCGCGGATATTCGGTACGCGCTGCGGATGCTGTGGAAGAATCCGGACTTTACTCTGGTGGCCGTGTTGACGCTGGCCTTCGGCATCGGGGCAAATACCGGCATCTTTACCATCCTGAATGGCGCAGCATTGCGCCCGCTCCCGTTGCCAAACTCAGATCAGCTTGTCAGCATTTACCAGAGCTTCCGGGGGCACGTTAGGCGAAACGTTTACGGCAACCCCAACCTGTTTTCCTACTCGGAATATCAGGACTATCGCGAGCACAACCACGTGTTTTCGGGGCTGATCGCGTATCAACCAGACGTCCAGGCGACTCTCGGTGGCGACCACCCGCAGCAGGTTTCCGGAACCCTTGTCTCATGCAATTACTTCCCCGTGTTCGGCGTTCAGCCCGCGTTAGGCAGGGGCTTTCTGAACTCAGAGTGTTCCAAGCCTGGTGCGAACCCCGTCGTGGTGCTGAGTGACACCCTCTGGCGTAGCGCCTTTGCCGCTAATCCCTCCATCGTGGGGACAACTATTGCACTAAACCGCAGTCCATTCACTGTGATCGGCATCGCTCCGCCTGGAGTTGGCGGAAGTGAGATTGTGCCCTCCGCGTTTTGGGCTCCTATCACCATGCAGACTGCCGTCGAACGCGGCAACGAAATGCTCAACGATGACAATCTGAGTTGGCTGGTGCTGATCGGACGCATGAAGGCGGGCGTTTCACTCGCGCGAGTTCGCGCCGAACTCGAGGTTATTGCCGGTCGTCTCGATCAAGACCATCCCGGGCGCAAAACAACGCTGGCCATACAAACCACAACCTTCTTCGGCGGCCCGCAGGAACACACCTTGGCGCTGGGCGTAGGAGCCGCCATTCTTGGGGCGGTCGGGTTGGTGCTTCTGATCGCCTGCGCGAACATCGCGAGCCTGCTGTTGGCTCGGGCGGCAGGACGCCGGCACGAAATCGCAGTGAGGCTGGCTATCGGCGCAAATAGGGCACGTCTGGTCCGGCAACTCCTCACGGAAAGTTTCTTGATTGCGGCGCTGGGTGGCGCCTTAGGCTCCCTCCTGGCCTTTTGGTCCGCAGAGGCGGGGGTTCAGTTGCTCTTGGCCCACCTGCCGCGCGGCGCTCCACCGCTCGTGTTCAGCGTGAGCCCGGACGCTCGAGTGTTGATATTCGCTCTCCTGCTAACTCTTGTCACCGGGATCGCTTTCGGGCTCATGCCAGCCCTCGAAGCGTCGCGGCCCGACGTGAATGCTGCGCTCAAGGAAGGCGACGCCAGCTATCAAGGAACACTCGTCACCGGAGGACGCCTGCGCCGCGTCCTGGTAGGAGTGCAGGTGGCAGTCTGCATGGTGCTGCTGATTGCCGCGGGGCTGCTCATGCGCGGACTTTATCGAGCGCAAACCATTGATTTTGGCTTTGATACGAAGGATGTGGCGATAGCCTCGTTCGACCTTATCAGACAGGGCTACAGCCAGCCTCGCGCAGCGGCGTTCCAGCAACAATTGATGGACCGGCTCACCGCACTGTCGGGGGTGGACAGCGTGGCCGAAGCAGCAACGACTCCTCTCAGCGATTCACATTTCGGCACCGGTGTCTCAATTCCCGGACGAGAAGGGTGGCAGCCAGCCGAATACAACATCGTTTCACCAAATTATTTTTCACTGTTGGGCATTCCCGTTGTGCGGGGCCGGGGCTTTCTGAAGTCGGACTCCCTAATGACTAACGGGGGATTGAGTTTCTGAGCCCACCACTGCCTGCCGCATCTTGAATCAGGGTCAAAGGTATCAATGGGTGAAGGTAACGCAGGCGCAACGGCATAGGTGTGCCTGCCCGCGGCCAAGTACCGCACCGCTTAGTCGAAGAGCAGTTGATAAACATTGGCCAAACCGCAAAGAGAGCGCTCCTCGGCGGGCAAGTATTCAACATGGATGATTTGCGCCGGGGCAAACATATTGACCGCGCCGCGGGTATAGGGGGGGTCACTCCTCTATTGGTCAAAAATTGCACGCTAAGCAAAACGTCACGGCCGGGGAGCCCTGAGCGGGCGCAATTTGCCGTCCTGAAGGCCGGCGTCCTTTCGCCAGTGGTAATCGCCGGTTAGGTTGATGTGCTCCCACTTGAGCGGTGAAAGGTGGGCTAAGGTCTCGTTGGACACGGCTTGCCCGCTCTGGCGGATCGCGGCGACCGCCTGCTCCAGATACACGGTGTTCCAGAGAACGATAGCGGCGACCACGAGGTTTAACCCGTTTGCGCGATGCCGCTGGTTTTCATGCGTTCGATCTCGAAGTTCCCCGAGCCGGTTGAAGAACACCGCCCTTGCTAGGGCATTTTTCGCCTCGCCTTTGTTGAGCCCGACATGAATGCGCCGCCGCAATTCGGGGCTGCTGATGTACTGAAGCAGGAAAAGCGTCCGCTCAATCTTGCCGAGTTCCCGTAGTGCCACAGCCAAGCCGTTCTGCCGTGGGTAGGCACCCAGCTTGCGGAGCATCAGCGACGCCGTCACCGACCCATGCTTGATCGATGTAGCGAGACGGAGGATTTCATCCCAGTGGCCGTCGATCTGTTTCCTATTCATAGCCCCACCGATGAGCGGCGCGAGTGTTGCATAGCTCGACGGCTTCTCCACGGTATAGAGGCGGGTGTCGGCAAGGTTGCGAATACGTGGGGCGAACCGAAAACCAAGCAGATGACACAGGGCGAAGACGTGATCGGTGAATCCGGCGGTGTCAGTGTAATGCTCTTCGATGTGAAGGTCGGATTCGTGATACAGCAGGCCGTCGAGTACATGGGTCGCGTCCCGCACGGTTGCGCTTATGAGCTTGGTGTGGAATGGGGCGTACTGGTCGGAGATGTGAGTATAGAACGTCGCACCCGGCTCGTTGCCGTAGCGGGCATTGACGGACCCAATGGCTTCCCCGCTACCCCCGGCTTTGAATCGCTGCCCGTCTGAGGAACTGGTGGTTCCAGCGCCCCAGTGCGCGGCGAACTCCAGGCGATGATGATGGTTCACGATCTCGGCGAGCGCCTTCGCGTAGGTCTCATCCCGGATGTGCCAGGTTGCGATGCGCGACAGCGTCGAGAGCGAGGCACCGGGACACGCATCGGCCATCCGGGTGAGTCCAAGATTGATGCCATCGGCAAGAATGGCCGTTAGCAGCAACTCACGATCCGAGACCGCGTCCCCGGAGCGGAG
>DATDGP010000037.1:0-3929 GCA_036522035.1 Terriglobales bacterium | reverse complement strand
AAGTCTGCGGCATTGACTATGGAGTTTCTCACGAGTGCTCGGGATTGTCGCCGTTCATGACGCTGGAAGAGGTGGCCCCACCTCCCTCGGAATTCTCGCCTTTTTACTACATCCGCATGGCTTTCCACATCGTCCGCGTGGATGGTATGGCCATCCGCCGGGCTTCGCGGGACCCCAACGCGCTCGTTTACGGCGCCGCTCTGAGCGCTTTCTCTGCGGCCATCATATTTCTGGTGAGCGCGCTGCCCGGTATGTTGGCGCACGAAGGAAGAACTCCCGGTACGATCTTCTGGGGGCTGCTGCTGGGCCTGGTGTTCTTTTGGACTTATATGGGGGTAATTGCCGCCGTCCAGATTGTCCTTTGTCACGCCATCGCAAAGATATTTTTAGGCGCCACCGGCACTCTTGCCGGCGTGACGCGCCCTCTGTTTCTGGGTTGGTTTGTAAACATCCTGATTCTGATCCCCGTCGTCGGCATATATGCCACCGCGATCGCCTGGACCGCAGTTCTAACGCTGGTATTTGAGGGGATCGACCGCATCGGGCGCTTACGGGCGTTCCTGATCTCCGCGGGAATCAACGCAGCCTTCGTCCTATTGGAGATCCTGATCCCCCGCTAGCGCCATTGCCAAAACGGACTGGTCTCCTATAACCTATTTATCTTCAGCGACTTGGACACTTAGAGAGCGGTCTTGCCGACCGCCGGGCCGAAGACAGAAAGAGGCGCATAGGAAACCACGCGGTTCGATGGGCGGCCGCTTTTCAGCTCAGCCTGGCAGGCTGCGGCGGGCCTTCAGGTCATGGAGCAAGCGCTCGACCTCGTTGTCGCGGTCAAGGCGCACGAGCTTCTCTCCCATGTCGTCGTTGTTCAGCTCGACCTCCGCGGTCGCAACTGCTTCGGTGTGGTGCACGCGGTCCTTCAGCCGGTCGAAGGTGGCGCTCTTTGCGTGGTCGCCGAGCACCGTCCCCGCGCGGGCTGCCTTGCCTAGAGCCACACTGCGGCGGTGGCGCGCGAGCAGCAAATCGCGCTTGGACTTCGCCTCGTCAAGCTTCTGCTCGAGTTTCTGTAGCGCACTCTTCAGTGCTTCGACCTGCGCCTTCTGGTCGTCGACCTGTTCTTTATAGCTCAACGCCAGCCGCTGCGCCGTATGAAAGCGGTCCAGCGCGGCGCGCGCCAGATCGTCCTGGGCCCTGTCGACAGCAATTTCGGCTTTGCGCATCCAGTCCTTTCCCGAATCCTCGTTTTCACGAAGTTTCTTTTCGAGCATGTGCTGGTCAGCGATGGAAACCGCTACCTGCGTTTTTACCTGGAGATACTGATTCTCCATGTCCATCATCACTTGTTTGATCATCTTCTCCGGGTCTTCCGCACGGTCGATCATGTCGTTCAGATTGGCCCGGATTAACGTGCTCACTCTTTCCAAAAGTCCCATGACATTTCTCCTTTCAAACGGCCGAAAACCATTGCTGCTAGAAACAGGATAAAAAATCCAGAACCCAGCTCGCCTTCGCAAGGCGGTATCAAAAGTCGGCTAATGCAAATGCCAAGTCACCGGGTGCAGGAGCGCCGGCAACGAGGCAGCGCTGAAGGCCGCCACCTGCTCCATCAAGTAGACTGCTCCTGCCCAAAAATGCTGGGCGGCAAACGCAATCACCACGGTGCAGAAGATCCACAACACCAGGAGCTCGTCTTTCCACGTCATGGCCGTCCCCCCAACCTCCCTGAAGCGTCCCGGCAAGCCCGCTGCCTGCCGGGGCGGAAGCAAACGTTACGCATCACGCTTTCGGCGCGGCTGGTTTCTCCGGCTTCGGCGCTTTATCGCCGATCATCCGCACTTTGCTGAGCAGGTCCGACACTTGCATGCCGGAGAGGGCTTCGAAGAGCGCAGGCACTTGCGCGGCAATCTTCGTGATGTCGCCGGTGAGTTTGTAAGCGCCGGCGGCGTCGCCGTTGCCGGTGGAAACGATAGTGACTTTGTCGACTTTGCTGAGCGGCTCGGCGAGAGCGCGCACAACTTCCGGCAGGCTGCTGATGAGTTTGTCCACTACCGCGGCTTGGTTGTACTCCTGGAAAGCCTCGGCCTTGACGTTCATGGCTTTGGCTTCGGCTTCACCTTTCTTGAAAATGATCTCGGCTTCGGCTTCACCTTGTGCGCGAATAGCAGATGCACGGCCTTCGGCTTCGCTCATCAGGCGCTGGCGCTCGGCGTTGGCGAGCGTCTCGATGCGCTGACGCTCGATCTCCGCGGGCTTGAGCACGGTGGCGATCAGTTCCCGTTCGCGGCGCGCGATTTCCGCGTCCTGAACTTTCACTTGAGACTCGCGCTCCACTTGTTGGACGCGCACGCCTTCGGTGACCACCTGCTGCTGCATGACGTTGGTCTCGATTTCGTACGCTTTGTCGGCGGTGGCCTGGGCTTTCTTGGTCATTTCGAGGTAGCTGGCCTTCTTGATGTCCAGATCGCGCTCCGCTTCGGCTTGCTTTGCAAGAGAAGCGGTTTCGGCAGCGACGCGTTCCTGGTCGGCTTGTGCTTTGGCCACGGCGGCGGCGCGTGTGGCTTCGGCACGCTTGATGGCGATGTCGCGGTCGGCTTCGGCGGCGGCCACTTCAGCGTCGCGCTTGATACGCGCAATGTCCGGCCTCCCCATGTTGGTGATGTACTCGTTTTTGTCGCGAACCTCTTTAATCGTGAAGCTCACGACGTCGAGCCCCATCTTGCTCATGTCGGCGGCGCATGTAGATCGCATACGGTCGCCGACCATTTCCGGTTCCTTCACGATCTGCTCCACCGTGAGCTGCCCGATGATGCCGCGCAGGTGGCCTTCCATCACCAGCCGGATCAAGCCTTCGCGCTGCTCCGGCCGCTTCGTCAGGAACTGCTCTGCCGCCGTTCGGATGGACACCGGGTCCGATTTCACTTTTAATTGAGCGACCGCCTCGACGGTGACGGCGACGCCTTGGTTGGTGTAAAGGCTCTGCTGCGGAGCTACGTCAAACGACATGAGTTCGAGCGAAAGCTCGCGGCATTGTTCAAGCATCGGCAAGATGATGGTGCCGCCATTGGTGATCGTTCGCGGACCACGAATGCCGTAAATCACGAGCGCTTCGTGCGGTCCCACCTTTCTCAACATCCTTGCGAACGTCACAAGGATTACGATGACCACCAGCACTAACAACCCGGCGATAACCCACACACTCGAAAAATCCAGCATAGTGGACCTCCCTTTTTATCCGACCGGACTGTTTGTATGGTGCGTCAGTCCGAGAAACCCTTTTCCTGCCACCGCTCTGCCTACTTCGTGTATTCATCCCACCGCTTCACGTAGGCGATTCCGTCGTCGTAGCGCGCGATAACCACCTCCGTTCCCTTGGGCAAACTCGTACCGTCTTCGCTACGCGCTCCGGTGCTCTTGCGCCCGCCGTTTTGTTCAAAGATCACTTCGCCCGTTCCGTTTTTCCGGATGGGCATACTGACGGTCCCGACGGTTCCTTCGACGCGGTAGTCCCAGTCCAGCATCGGCGTGCTCGTCGCTCGCACGACTCGGACCATGAACTGAAAAACGATCAGGCCCGCGAAAAGCCCTGCCAGCAACGCGAATCCGAGTATGCTCAGTCCCACCAAATGGGAGTGCTTCGTCAGGATGTAGCCGACGCCGCCGAACCACGCCAGGAACGCCAGCAGCGTCGAAGCGTTGAACCAGGAAATGTGCCCGCTGGATTTCATGATGGCGCTTCTCACACCCCCGCCATGCGCATGACCTCCGGCCGGAAGACCGCCCGCGTGATGCGCTCCCTGAAATGGCAGGTGAATGCGGAATGGCAGATGGATGTTGACGGCACCCGCCAGGAAGGAGAGAACGCTCAGCGAGAAGCCCACCAGGAAACAGAGCAGATAGCAGTCAGACCAGGTCATAAGACACCTCGATAC
>DATDGP010000036.1:0-9288 GCA_036522035.1 Terriglobales bacterium | reverse complement strand
GATCAACTGGCAACTCGCGAGAGACAGGCCGGGCCGTGTGGGGTGGCGAAGAGGTCCGTACTACCGATGAAGCTGGGTAATGCCAGTGGAGGGAAGGGGCCTCAGTTAAAGACGAATGCAAGAAGAGACTAAAGACGGAGGGATTGGCGATGAGCCTAGACACCTCGGATTGTGTTCAGAAGTTGCAGACGGCGTTACATGCCGACTTCGTTCGGTGTGAGTCTTTTCCGAGAGCCGGATGCGGGAAATCTGCCAGTCCGGTTCGATGAGCGGGAACAGGAAACGGGACCAAGCCAAACCGGACTGAGGGGACGCGGCGCGCGGGAGAGCAAGCTTACATTTCAATAATCCAAGTGAATGGCTTCTCGCATGTAAGTTCCCGGGCGCAACCGTCCTCACGAGAAGTTACGGAGCCGGCTCCAGTCCTGCTGGATCGGGGTTTTTAGCACACAGAACGTGACCGGTGCGCCCTGCTCCAGGCCGTGTACACCGTGGGGGACCGTCAGGTGTCCCACGAGAGTTGCGGATGAGCACATCCAGCTAACGTCCGACGGTTCGTAGTCGATCATCAACGCCTTCTTCGCCATCAGATCACTGGGAACCCAGTACCAGCCGCTCAGTTGCGGGCTGACGATCACGGGGAGCGATCTTTTGTCGCCGTAGATCCGCAGCGCCCCGGGAACACCGTAAAAGGCCGAGATGATGATCGTTCCAGTTCGCTCCGAGCTGGGGAGATTTCCGTAGATCGACTCTACCTGATGAGCCACGTCGTCCCATCCCACGCTGTCGGCGAAAAGTTCATTTTTGGCGTCGAGGCCGAGCGAGTGAATCCGGTCGGGCGGCGTGATGGGAAGTGTCAGCTGAGCAAATGTGAGCAACTGGAGCGCGCAGGCAACCGCGACTGCGATCTGCAAACCAGTACGCAGCCTCGGCCGCTTGACTCGGCTGATCGCCACCAGCCCCTGAGCCAGTGCGATCGGCACGGTACCCACTGCGTAGTAGGACTTGCCCACGAACAGAAAAAGGATGAGAGGAAAAAGGCAGGCAATCCCGATGGGCCGCAGGGTGGAACTACGAAACAGCGAGACAAATCCAGCCACCCAGAGCGGGATCAGGAAGAAGAGATAGACCACGATCAGCACCACGTTAGCGACAAATCCGCCGCCGGAGCCCTGATGATTGACTATGTAGACAAGCGAAGGGAAACCTTTCTCAACCTGCCACGCAAGGTTCGGCGCCCAGGTGAGTAGCGCAATGCCGGCCGCGATCCACGGATGCCGCGTCCGCAGGTCCGAACGCAGCGCGGGAGTAAGCAGGATGGCGATCCCGATGGCAGCCGCCAGACCTCCGATCGTGTACTTGACCTCGAGGCCGATCCCGAGCGAAATGCCCAGGTAGATCCAGTATCTGGGCCGATGCTCTAGAGCCAGGCACAGAAAACAATACAACGTGACCATCCAGGTCACTTCATCGAACGTCACGGTCTGATAGACCCAGTTTGCCCCGAGGAAGTAGGGCGCCGTGACGGCGATCAGCAAGGCGAGGGCCTGTAAGCGGAGCGAACCCCCAAGGCGCCGTACGTACATGCCCGAGAGAACGACCATGAACGCGCCGAACAGCGTCGGGAGCAAGCGGAGAGCCCACGGTGTCGCTCCCAGGAGATCCGTCTCCAGACGCGCGAGCAGGGGCACTATCGGCGGAAAGTCAACATATCCGAGTCCAGGATGCCGGCCGCAATCAATGTAGTAGAGCTCGTCGGTGTGGAAGCCGAGATTGCCGTTGGTGGTGAGATGCACGACAAGGACGACTGCCGCCGCGGCGCCGTAGAGAAGCACCCACTTGACGTACTCCCTCGTTTGCTCTTTAGCTGAGTCGAGTTCTTCCATGGGTTCCTCGGGAGGAGGCAACTGCCGAGCGCGAGTTTACACTATCCCTGAATCGTCTCGTTGGCAGTTTCGTCGATGACATCGTGGAATCCGTATGACTCGTAGTTCCCGATCAGAGTGTCCCCTTTGTCTGGATCGCGTCCGCCGTCACTGCTCACTTCGATAATCCACCGTGATTCTGCTTGCTGCTGATGGTAGAAAAGAGAACAACCGGCTTTTTCCTTGGACAACGAAAAAAGCGACCCGATAAAGGTCGCTTTACCATAACGATTGCTCCCAAAGTTATTTCGGGGGTCCGGTTGATGCTGGGGTCGTGGTGTCCTTCGGTCAGGGCCGGGCTTGAGGGGCGAAAGCGGTGAACAATCCGTTTTCCCGGTGACACGGCCACCACGCGCGACAAATGCCCTGTGATGAGCAGCAGACGGCCCCAAGTGGGCCATAGCTGGCGTAACAGTGCGCCGTGAAAGGCGCTGGGCTGAAGATTGCGTTTGTCCGCGCTCAATTAAGGAGACGGCGCGCCGTTATCGTGGAGCAGGATGACGTCAGAATCTGAGTGATAACGGAGTACGGCCAGGCTGCGCCCATCGGTCGACCAGCGGAAATCGAGAATCTGGTCTCCTTTGAAATTCGTGATCTGCCGGCCCTTGGAACCATCGAGCGGCTGGATCCAGACATTGTCCGTGCCCTTGGCGGTGATGCCGAACGCCACTGCTTTGCCATCCGGCGTAAAGTGAAATCCCGTGCTGGAAGGAGGCCCCGGCTGACGGAAGACGAAGCTCACGTTGGGATCAACTGCGACCGTGCGCACCTGTGGCTTCTGCCCGGCTTCAGTCGAGCTCAGGTCCAAGAGATCGATGCGGTTCGTATAAGTCCTGGACTCCGGCGACACCTGCTGCACGAAGGCCGCGAGAAGCTTGCCGTCAGGTGACAATGCCGCGCTTTGTGGAGCCGCGTTGGTAAGTTCCATCCCGTGAACTACCTCGGGTTTGCCACCTGCGGAGGCCACCCGCCATATTCCCGGTGTTTGCGGATAGTCCGAGTAGTAGAGCCATTTTCCGTCCCGCGAGCAGCCCCAAAGCACGCCGCCAGCTCCGAGAGGAACAACCTCGGCAAAGTTGGAGCCGTCAGCGCGACCGTACCAGACGCCCGTGGTGCCTCGGCCTCCACGCAGCGCCCAGGCTACACCCAAAGAACGGCCGGCGTCGCACGATGCGGGATCCTTGATGAAGCCTCCCTGATCGTTCAACATGGTGGTGGCGCCAGTTCCGTCTGTCCGCATTCCGAACACGCGTGCGCCGTCGGAGAGGATCAGTTGGCCAGCGGGCGTCCAGTCCAATCCGGGCAAAATCTCCTGGCGCGGGATGCCGGGAACGACTGAGACCGTGCCGGCCCCGCCAGCCGGCAAGAGGTCGATTTCGTTGGTCCAAACGATTTCGAGCGTGGCCAGAGTCTTGCCGTCGGAGGAGACGCTAAGGGTGTCATGGGCAGCAGCGTCGTTCGTCACTGTGCGAAACTTGCCCTGCGGATAGGAATAGGCCCCGATCTGCCCGTGTAGTGCGCTTGGGCCTAAGGCCAAGTAACCCACCAACACCGAACGCCCCTCTGTGCCCCAGGCGATTTGAAAGGGAACTACGTCGTTGGTTTGAACAAAGGTTTGCTGACGGCGCGAAGCGAGGTCGAACACATCGACTTCGCCCAGAATTCCGCCGCGGAAGCTGAAAAAGTCGGTAGCGATGCGCTTGCCGTCCGGGGACCAGGCCGCCCAAACCGGAGACTCCCGGGCCGGTTGGCTGAATAGCACCTGTTCTCCACTTCCGTCGGCGTTCGCCTCCATCAACAGCGATTTTCCGACCTCAGGATCGTTATCCCGGAAGTAGGCAATGTTCTTTCCGTCCGGGGAAAAGGTCACGTTGCTGTCGACGTCCCGGGAGATCACCTGCGGAGTGCCTCCCAGTACCGGCACGCGCCGGAGATCGAAGACGCCGGTTGTCACCGGCGCGGTCTCTCGAAAATAGATATAGTCGCCGTCGGGCGAGAAGGCCGGCGTAGCAAACCTTTGCCCCGATCCGCGAACCACCTCAGTGTTGCTGCCGGTGGCAACGTTGCGCAGCCAAAGACTCTGCTCTCCCTTGTCATTCTGCACGTTGAGGACGAACTTGCCGTCGGTGGAGACCGCGGTCTGCGCAACCGTTCCGGTGTTCGTCACCTGGGTAACAGTGAAGTTCTGAAATGCCTCGGGCACGGCGCGATGGAACAACGAGTACAACCCATAACTCGCAGCCGCGACGAGGACGAGGATCAGGGCGCCCACAGCGGCCGCGCCCAGCTTGTGTTCTCGCATGACTGCGGATACCGTTGACGAACTGGAGTTCTGCGTGACTGGAGCGCTGCCGGCCGCAACTTGGGGAGCCGACCAGTCAGAGCTGGCGTCGGTTGCGGCAACCGAACTGAAGCTAGGCTTCACTGTCGGTGAGTGCGCCTGGCGGCTGGAATCGTAGTCGCGCCGCACCCGCTGCAGATCAGCGCGAAGATCGGCTGCCTGCTGATAGCGCAGTCCGCGGTCTTTCTCCAGCGCTTTGTTGACGATTTCTTCCAGGCGCTGCGGCAGCTCCGGATTCAAACGCACCGGCGCGATCGGCGCTTTGTGGAGGATGGCGTCGAACATGGCCGCTGAAGTATCGCCACGGAAGGGAAGCTTGCCGGTGGCCATCTCATAGAGCACCGCGCCGAAGGAGAAAAGATCGGTCCGCGCGTCCAACTCCCTGCCGAGAGCCTGCTCCGGGGACATATATGCGATCGTCCCCAAAGCGGTTCCAGGCGTGGTGATGTGCTCGTCATCGGCTTCGGTTGTGGCTTGGGCAGCGCCGGCTTCCAGCGGAGCGTATCGGTTGGCCGTCAGCTTGGCCAGGCCAAAGTCGAGGATCTTGGCGTGGCCGCGCCTGGTCACGAACAGATTGGCCGGCTTGATATCGCGGTGAACGATGCCCTGAGAGTGAGCCGCGTCCAAGCCGTCGGCAATCTCGACCCCAAGCGAAAACAGTTTATCGATCTCAACCGGGTTGCCGTTGATCCAGTGCTTGAGCGTGATCCCGTCCATGAACTCCATAGCCATGAAAGCCTGGCCGTCGTGCTCGTCGATTTCGTAAATGGTGCAGATGTTGGGATGGTTCAGTGCGGATGCAGCCCTGGCTTCGCGTTGAAAACGGCTGAGAGCTTGCGGATCGCGGGCCACTTCTTCGGCCAGGAACTTGAGGGCTACAGAGCGTCCGAGTTTGACGTCCTCGGCCTTGTATACCACTCCCATGCCGCCGCCGCCCAGTTTTTCAACAATGCGGTAATGGGAGATGACCCGACCAATCATGGCGGTGGCAGAACTCAGACCGCATCTTAGGGCTTGCCACAAAGCAAGTCAACAACCAGCGACCCTGGCGCAAAGTATCGTGCTATCCACGATCATTGACCTGTCGCGGCAATGACCTGCGGAAATCCATCCAAGCTTTTCCATGCTACTTAGGAACCGACGGTCCGACCGTATCGGATCCATCTTGGCTCCAACGTCCGATTTGCTCGTCATCCGCGATGAGAGGGGACTGCGACTAGCCGCCGAAGACCACGCGCGTGCCCGTGGAGGGCAGGATGAGCTTCTGCGGCATCTCGCGTTCTATTGCCATCATGGTGCGGAAGCCGGTGCAGTGCATCGGAATCAGATAGTCCGGATTGATCGCCTTCAGGGCTTCCACAGTCTTGGCGATAATTTCATCAGGATACGGGGCCAAGTGCCACCCGCCAACGACGGCGTGCACTTTCTCGATCCCGGTGGACTTCTGGATCTGGCGGACAGAGTTGATAATGCCCGCATGGCCGCACGATGAGATCACGACTAGTCCCCGGTCCTTCACGTTGTATGCAGTGGCGTGCTCTCCCCAGAAGATATCCTTCACCAAGTCACCCGGCTTGGCTTCAATCTTTACCGTGCCGGGAGGGAAATGAAAGGTGGCGTCGCAGGCCGAACCGATCGCGCCGGCTTCGAGTCGAGCTGCCGGAGGAGACATCTCGAAATCGGTGATTCGCGGGATGTGACCTGAGGTGATCGCGTGGCCCGCCACTGTGGTCGGCTCCTCCGCCAGCACGACGTTCAACCCCCGTCCTTCCAGTTCATCCCGCTTTAGCTCACCGTAGTCAAGCTTTTTCCCGTCCGGTTGCACGACCCAGCGGTGGCAGAACGTATCGCGTCCTCCGGCATAGAGGGTGAGTCCTGGTTTGGTGCGTCCTTCAAGGCTCCGGGCCACATCGAGCAGGCCTCCGAAATGGTCCACATGCCCGTGGCTGATGATAAGGGCGTCGGCTTTGGCGGGATCGACTCTTAACCCTTGGTAGTTGTTTGTCAGTGTGCGTGGGGTGAGTGCAAAGTCCAACAGGATCTGTTTTTCCTCATCTCCTCGGAAGGACTGTAGGTGATAGGCAAGCCCATGTTCCGATAACAGCATCGCGTCGGAACCATAGGGATAAGGCAAAGTATTCCGAGTGATCGTGATATTGCCAATCTTCCCGCCCTTGGCGTAGACGTCATAAATGTTGTCGACCAGATTGGTCATGACCAGCCGGTCTACGCTGGGGATCTCCTTGGGAGCAGCAATGAGGCTCCCGAAACGGCCGGTGCCGCCCAGTAAGACCGTCCCGCCCGCAACCGCTCCGAGCTTTAGGAATTCGCGCCGGTACATGACAACCTCCTTTATGAGACCCGAGATTTCCGTCTTGACTTCGAAAACGGTAGGGATTGTATGCCCAAATCGATTGCCGGCGTGAGATTTACATAAACGAGCGCTCCCAAATGGCCCGCGGTCCGCGCCAAGCAGCCCGAAATTGGCGAAAAATGCCGTAGTGTGCCGCGAAGTCGCTCAACTCCAGGATGGTCGCTAGCCTTGATCGGAAACGCCTGTGGCAGATGGTTGGGCGGGGAGGATCGTGATCCGAGGCGTTTTCGATAAGGTGGGAATGGCCAAGTTACGCCAACAATCCCACACCGCTGGAAAATCGCCACACGTAGCGTGCCCTGAGGCATGATCGTTCACTTGTTCTTGAGATAGCGATCAAACCATTCGACCGTGCGCTCCGTTGCATCGATCTGGTTTTCGCGTTTGGCGAAGCCGTGGCCTTCGTCAGGGTAGTAGTGGGCAGCCACAACCTTGCCTTCTTTCTTCAGGATCGTCTCGGCCTGTTCTGCTTCCTCCTTAGGATCACGGATGTCGTTCGCTCCTTGCAGGATCAAGAGGGGAGCCTTGGCATCCTTGAAGTACTTAATGGGCGACGCATCCTCGTAGGCCTTACGGTCCTTTACCGGATCTCCAAGGATTGACTGGTCATATTGTTGGAGCGCGGGCTCTTCATGCTCCTGCTCCGTCAACCAGTCGGTGATCCCGAAGAGTTCAACTGCGGCTGCCCAGACGTCCGGCGTCCTGCCGATGGCGATCATGGCCATGTATCCGCCATACGAGCCGCCGGTAATGCCAATCTTCTTGGGGTCCACGTATCCCGTGGCGGCGAGGAAGCGCGCAGCATACACTTCGTCCTGGAGATCACCGCCGCCCAGGTCTTGATAGTTGGCCTTCTGAAACTCCATTCCATACCCGGTGGACCCGCGAACATTCGGTGCAATGCAGACGTATCCGCGCGAGGCAAGCGCAGCTGCGGTCTTGCTGAAGCTATCCACCGTCTGTCCGGTAGGGCCGCCGTGAGGTAGCACGATTCCGGGATTGCTGCCGTCGCGTTGCAGATTGAATGGCACCCAGAGAAAAGCGCTGATGGTCTTTCCGTCAAAAGTCTTGTAATGCACCAACTGGGAAGAAGGCAAGCGTGAAGCATACAGGCTGGCCACGGCGGAAAACGTCAGTTGCCGCGGCTTGCGCGTGCCCACGTCATAGACCCACAGGTCAGCCGGCTCGGTCGAGCTCTGGTGCGAAATCAGCATGCGATCGCCCGAGGGTGAATAGGCTGTGGGATTGCCGGCGGGAAAACTGATCCCCTCGGGAAAAGGCAGCTTGGCTGAATGGAGCGATTTGCGGTCCACCACATAAATGTCGGTGCGGCCATCCGCGTTCAGGATGTAAGTGAAACTCTTGCCGTCCGGAGCAAAACTTCCTGAACTGGCTTCCCATTTCAGGTCCGTAACCCAGGTTCGTTTCTTGCTGGCGACATCCAGCAAAGCAACGTTATCGTATCCGCCCTTCTCGTTGGATGTGATCAGCAGGGTGCGGCCGTCAGGAGAAACCGACGAAACCGCGTAGGTAACATCGCCCTGATGGGGCGTAAGGTTTTCCAGCTTGCTGGTGGTTACATCGATGCGATAAACGTCAGAATCTGTCCCGCCCGCATTGGCACGATCAGCATAGATCGTCTTCCCATCGCGACTCCAGATGCCGCTGGACCACTCGTGATTCTTGCTTTGCTCATCGGTGAGTTTGCGCGCAGTTTTCGTTTTCCAGTCCAGCAGCGCGATGTCTGTTGTCGACGAGGTCTTGGGCCTATAGGAAACGGCCAGCATGCTGCCGTCCGGAGACCATTGGGGACTGGTTTCAGAGATGTCGGGAGTGTTGGTGATGTTGATCAGCGCTCCGCCGTCGCTAGAGACGGCGAAAAGATCGAAGATTTCACCACCGCCAAAGTCCTGCTGGAAGACAATCCACTTTCCATCCGGAGACCAGACGGCGTCTGATTGACGGTCATCGGATTGGAGCAACTGCATCGGCCATCCTCCGGAAGCCGATACTTTCCAGAGATTCAACCGCCCGGTCATGTTGGTGGAGAAGACCACTTCACGGCCGTCGGGGGACCAGGCTGGTCCGCCAGTGCTGCGCGTGTAATAGAGCTGAGGAATTGGGACCGGGCCGGCCGTCGGGTTGGTGGCGGAGGCGATGGACTTGGGGTCCGTGATTTGCCGGTCGACCGGTGAGCCTGCCGTCTGTGAGTTCGTGGCGGTTGATGCTGCGGCCAGCAGGAGAAAACCCAGCATGCCGGCCAGCCAACGGCCTGATCCTTGAGAGTGCGTTTGCATCGACGGTCCTCCTTCACTTGTTTCGATTCACTCTGCCTTTAGGCTTGTCCCTCGCCGTCTTCGGTATAAGAAACCAACTTCGGACGCCTTGCTGTGACCTGCTGCTGGACTCAGGCCATTATCTCGCAGGGGCGTAGCTGTCGAAATCGCATTATAAGAGGGCGCCCCTGGTGGAGTAGGCTGTTATCGTAATGGAGTTGCTGAACAACCGCTGAACAATGTGCAAATCAGTTGACGCTGGCGTCTTTCAGACTGCACCTAATGGCGCTCAACGACCTCTGGCCCGACCTTAACTGGCGAAAGCAATCGGCCGGCGCACCTCACGTGCGGCACTATCAATCCCGCAACACT
>DATDGP010000035.1:0-41034 GCA_036522035.1 Terriglobales bacterium | reverse complement strand
CTTGGGCGACGCCGGCAACGTAGACACGGCTGCGACCAGCTTCCGCGTAAAGGGATGCAAGGGATTGAAGAGGATGCGCTCAGGTATATCGCATTCCACGATTTCACCGCTGTCGAGCATAGCGATGCGGTGGCACAGCCGATACACCGAGGCCAGGTCATGCGAGATGAAGAGGATGCTCATACCCGATTTGCGATTCAACTCACCGAACAGGGCCAGTATCTCGGCCTGGGTGACGGCGTCAAGCGCGGAGGTGGGTTCGTCGGCGATGAGCAACTGCGGACGGTGCAGGATAGCCATGGCAATCAACACGCGCTGTGCCTGTCCTACGCTGATCTCGGAAGGTCGGCGGTGCAGGAATTCCTGAGTCGCGGGCAGGCTGACTTCTTCTAAGGCACGCATTATTGCTTCGCCGCATTCCTGGCGCGTGCCCCGGGCGTGCAGCTTCCAGGTTTCAGACAATTGAGTGCCGATTTTAAGCGCCGGGTTCAGGGACGACATCGGGCTCTGCGGCACCAAGGCAATCTCTTTGCCGCGCAAGTCGCGCCAGTCTTTTTCTTTGAGATCCATCAGTTCCCGACCCTGCCACAGCATGGAGCCGCTGGCGTGTCCACCTTTCAGCTTGATCAAACCCAGCAGGCTCAGAGCCAGAGAGCTCTTTCCGCATCCGCTGTGCCCGACCAGACCTAGAACTTCACCCGCGCGCACCTGGAGGCGCAAGCCTTTGAGCACGGCCGGCTTGTCTTTATACGCGACGGTTAGTTGCAGCGATAACAGATCCATACGGCGCTCAGCGGGCCAGAGCCAGCTCCTCAATGTTCCAATAAGCCTGCGGACGAAAGACGCTGGGCTGGGCGTTCTTTACCGCAGGGCTGATCGCCACCAGGGCGTCCTTATTAACGAGATAAATGAACGGCTCCTGCTCCCAGACGATCTTCTGCACTTTGTCCCAATGTTCCTTGCGCTTGTGCTGATCCATCGACGAAGCCTGGGCGCGCATGAGGCGGTCAATCTCGCTCTCCCACTCGGTGGCCGGAGACTTCTGCTTGGGATTCCACTGGTGATCGTCGCCCGAGCTCAGCCAGATGGTCATCTGCGAGTTGGGGTCGAGATCGGCGTTGAGGAAGCCTAGCAGGCAGGCCTCATAGTTGTAAGTCTGTGAAATGCGTTCCAGCAGGGCATTGAAGTCGAGCGTCACGACGTTGACCTTGATGCCGATCTTCTTGAGGTCCTGCTGGATCATCGTCGCCATGTTCTCGCGCGGCTTATTGCCGGCGTTAGTAATAATGGAGAACTCAACGATGTTGCCGTCGCGATCGCGCAGGGTCTCGTTGTCGAGACGGAAGCCTTCGTCTTGCAGGCGCCGCAGCGCGCTGCCGGGATCATAGGAGTGCGGCTTCAGTCGGGCGTTGAACCAGAATGTGTTGGTAGCGGGAGTGACGCTGACCGCGGGGTGCGCGTGTTCATGATAGACGATGCGCGCCAGGTCGTCGCGATTGATGGCTTCAGAGACCGCGCGGCGAAATGCCGTGGAAGCAAACCACGCTCGCTTGTAGGCAGGGATCGGCGCCACAGCCACCTGGTTGAACCAGAGCTGCTCGGTGTCGGTGGAGGTACCGGCGTCGTGTACCAGACCGGACTTCTCGCCCGCAAGCCTCTCGAACACGGTCGGTGAAACCGAGTTGATCAGATGAATCTCGCCGCGCTCGTAGCGCAGGGCTTCGATGTCACGATTCTGCTCGATCTCCAGGCGCACCGCGTCAAGATAAGGAAGTTGGCGTCCGTTGGCGTCCTTCTTCCAGTAGTAAGCATTGCGCTTGAGCAACAGATAGACGCCGGGCTTGTGTTCCGCGACGTAGAACGGTCCCAAGGCTGCCATTTCTTTGAGCGACGATTTCGCGGAGACGATGGCCACGGTGTCAAACAGAGTAACCAGGTTTGCCACCGGAGCCGGGAACATGATTTCGACAACCGTCGGCGAGACCACTCGCGTCGTGATTGCTCCTTCGCCGGAGCGAAACGCGTCACCGGTGCTTGAGTGCAACGCCGGGTCGGTGAGTTGCTGCATCGTGTAAGCGACGTCTTCGGCAGAAAAAGGAGTGCCGTCGGAATAGCGTAATCCCGGGCGCAGCTTGAAACGGATCTTCTTGCCGCCCTCAGAGATCGTCCACTCGGTGGCCAGCTCCGGCTGAATTTTTAGGTTGACACGGTTAACGCGCACGAGCACGCCGCCAGTCAGATAGCGCACCGTCTCCGAGGCGTCGTCGTTCACCTCGAATGGGTTCAGGGTCTTGGGCTCAGAACGCAGGCAGAAGCGCAGCTCTCCGCCGGTCTGGGCCGGCAAAGCGGCCGAGCCCAGCAGCAGGGCAAAGCAGACGGCAAATGCACGCTTCATGCGCGCACCTCCTGTTTGTTGAGCAGCATCTGGAAAGAACTTACCACCGCTATGAGTACAAGTATCGGAACGAATCGCCAAGGCTCCGGACGCATCGTCACCATGCTTTGCATCTCTCCGAGCAGGCTGCCGAGCGACGGCAGCGGCTCGGCTACCCCCAGGCCCATCGCCCCTAGATTCGCTTCCGCGATGACGAAGACGGGAATCGAAATCCATAACTGCGCCAGCAGCGTGCCGCGCAGATTCGGCAGCAGATGAAGACGCACCAACCCGAAGCCGGAGAAACCGGCCGCACGCGCGGTCCAGGCGAAGTCGGATGCCATCAGGCTTTTGGCTCCCGCGCAGATCACGCGAGCCGAAGCCGCCCATCCCAAAAGTCCCAACAAAAGGAAGGTGACAGCGGCCGACGACTCGGGCGAAATATTTAATGGTAAGGCGGCGCGGACGGTGATCAGCAGAAACAGCCAAGGGACAGACAGGAACAAGTCGGCCAGGAACATCGACACGCCTTCGACCCATCCTCCGGCACAGCCTGCAATACCGCCCACCAAGGCTGCCAAGACCGTGCTCAAAAGCGCCGCCAACGGCGCCAGGACCAGCGAGACTCGCAAGCCAACCAGTAGGCGAGCCGCGCGATCGCGTCCCAGCTCATCTGTGCCCAGCGGATGCAGGTGTGACGGTGCGGCGTCTGGCGCCTCGCGAAATTGCTGCGCGTAGCCCGCAGGCGTGATCCAACGGGCGCCGAGCGCGGAGAGCGCGGCCACCAACAGAAAGGCGATCGCGATGATTCGCAGAACCTTCATGCGGCGCTCCGGGAAAAGCCGCGACCAACAGCGTCAGAGAGCGTTGTCGCGGAGACGGTCAGAAAAGTCACGATCATCGTGAGGTTGACCAGCAGGGCGAGATCACGAGACTGCGCTGCCTGCCAGGCAAGCTGTCCGATTCCAGGGACATCGCAGATCACCTCGATCGGCAGCAGAACGCCGATCGCCAGGCTGATGGAAACGCCGAGCAAAGCCATCCCCTGAGCAAAGCACGAGGGCGCAACGTACCAGAATAAGATCCGCCAGCGGCCGGCTCCCCTGGCACGCGCCATGAGGACGTGTGGCTGCTGATAGCCATCGCGCAGCAGATTGCTGGAATAGCGGTAGATCTTCGGGAACACCAGCAGCGCCGCGGCTGCGAAGGGCGGCAGTCCGAGGAGAACGAAAACCAGGGCCAGGGCTGCGGCCGGGGTCGAGATAAAAGCTCCACTCAAAACATCCCCCATCAGGGTCAAAAAACGAGAGCGAAGAGTTTCCGCGACCGTAGCCATCGTCAGTCCGAGAATCCAGGCGATTAACAACACCAGTCCCAGACTGCGGGCCGTAACCGGCAGACGGTCGCGCAACAATTGGCGCACCGGCTGGTTCAAGGACTGGGAAATGCCGAGATCACCCCGCACCAGCGAGCCGAGGTAATGGAGATAAAAGCGTGGGATATTGGAATCCGCGAGATGTGATTGGCGTAGGGCCTGGATACTCTCCGACGACAAGCCGGAGTTGAGTTCCTGCGCGTCAGAAGAGAAGCCGGGAGCGGCACGGATCTGGAGAGCGCCGATGAAGCTTGCCGCGAGCATGAGAGCGAGCAATCTTCCCAGGCCCAGCGCAAGCGGCCTGAACATCAGCTCACCGCCGTGCCGCTTTGCGGCTGGAGTCTTCCGTGCTGTTGTTTCTGCAGGTACATGCGCCGGTCCGCTTCCGCCAGAAGTTTTTCGGCGTCCGTTCCGTCCGCGGGATAAATGGCAAAGCCCACGCTCAGCGAGAGCCCGTCATCGCCGCTGATTTCTCGTCCCGCAGCCCGCGCGAGTTCGTTCAGGCAGATGCCGCGAGCGTCCGCGGCTTCCGCGCTGAGGCCCGGAGCCACGATCACGAATTCGTCGCCGCCCATGCGGGCGATGTAGTCGTACGGACGGCACGAGGCTTGCAATGCCTTCGAGAACTGACGCAACACTCGATTGCCCTCAATGTGGCCGAAGCAATCGTTGATCCGCTTGAAGCCGTCCAGGTCGCACACCATCACAGTGAGCGGCTCAGGATGCCGCTTGCAGCGCGCCAGCTCGCGGTCGAGATGCAGAAAGAGCGAACGAGCGTTGGGAAGTTCGGTGAGATAGTCGGTGGTGGCCGAATTCTCGGCTTCACGATACAACAGCGCGTTCTCGAGCGAGAATGCAACCTTCGAGCTGATCGCGCTCAAAATGCGCAGGTGATCCTGGGTGTAAGCAGCAAGCTGTGAGTTATAGAGCGTTAGCACTCCGACCACACCTTGCAGACCCTCGAGAGGCACGGAGATCGCGGAGCGCAATGGGGCTGCGTGGTTTACGGTCACCAACGTGGTCTCAACGGCGGGGTCGCCGTTGATGATCGGCTTGCGATTATGGGCGACCCAGCCGGAGAGTCCCGTTCCCAGTGGAATCCGCAGCGATGCGAAAATACGGTAGTTGTCGCCGCTGACGAATTCGGGCACCAGCTGCGAGTCACGCTGGATGTAGGCGGCAATCGCGTCATAGGGCACGAGCCGCTTCAGCCGGACGCTCAGCACAGACAATGTTTCGCCGACGCTCAACGAGTTTCCCAACTCATGGCTCAGCTCAAAGAGTGTTTGAGCTTCATGCCGCGCCGCAGCGATGGAGGCCAGGAAAGTGTTGCGGCTGTCGGAGTCCGCATCGGGCTCAAACCCGTTCGAGGGAGCCAAGCCCTGTTCGACGCGGAAATCAGTGTTCAGCCTCTGTCGGTCTTCGCCGCCGGGACGATCGCGCACCAGGTCTTCCAGTTGCTTGTAATGCTCCTGCAGCACAGCCACCACCTGAGGATCAAAGGCGGCTCCGGCTTGGTTAGCAACCCAGCGCATGGCGTCGTCGAGAGGAATGGCTTTGCGGTAGACGCGATCGGTGGCCAGGGCATCGAGACAATCGACTGCGGAAAGGATTCGCGCTCCGATGGGAATCTCTTCGCCCTTCAGCCCGTCAGGATAGCCGCTGCCGTCCCAACGCTCGTGATGCGACCGCACGATCGGAACCACCGGATAGGGAAACTGCACCCGCTCGAGGATCTCGGCGCCCACGATGGGGTGAATCTTTATCTTCTCGAACTCTTCGGGAGTCAGCCGGGCCGGCTTGGAGATGATGTGTTCCGGCACCGCGAGCTTCCCTATGTCATGCAGCAGCGCTGCAGCGCGAATGGCTTCAAGTTCGTCCGCCGGGACTCGGAGAACCTTTGCGACTTCGGTCGCGTAAGTGCGCACGCGTTCCAGATGGTCGTGCGTGTTTTGGTCTTTGGCTTCGATCGCCAGGGCCAGCGCTTCGATGGTACGCAGATGAAGAGCGGCCACGTCCGCCACGTGACGTTTTTCGTTTTCCAGCTTACCCAGGTACAGCCGGTAAGATCGATAGATGAGGAACATTGCGGGCAGGGCCAGCAGGGTCGCCGGCCATCCCGCTTTCTGATTCAGCCAGCTGACCAACGCGGCCACCGCCGCGCCCACCAGGTAATAGGGAAACGACCAGAAGTAGCAATCCGTCCAAACCTTCCTGATGCTCTTGTGCTCGGTTAGAGAAATGATGGTGGCTACCGGAAGCGTGTTCAGCAGGAAATAAACGCAGGCCGCAAGTACCAGCAGAAAGGACAGGCTCTCTGAGAGCAAGCTCTCGAGCGGCCCATGGTAGATGAAATATGCTGCCGCGACTGCTACCGCAGCGCCCGACACGTTGAACGCCACCTGCTCCATCTTGGGCCAACGATGGCGGTCAACGAAGCACTGAACCAGGATGGCCGAACAACCCAGCGCCAGCGTCTCACCAAAGCCCAGTTCAGCAATCCCGATCAGAATGAAGAGGAAATTCACGGACATAGTGCCGCGCACTCCCGGCAATCTGACTTTCAAGCGGGAAGCTACAACCGCAGTCAACAGATACGCCAAGAACTTGGGCGGATCCTCGACTTGCCAGGTCAAGGCGCCGTAAATACCGACACCTAGCCCCAACAGGCACATCAACACCAGAAATAGTCGAGCCCTTCTCGACATGGCCTCCAATACCTCCAATAGTGAAGCTATAGAGTGGCAATCCGAGGGCCATTACCGGGTGCAGGATTCGAAATCAAGTGCTTATGTTTTAAGCATTTACAGGCTAACGCTTTACTCTCGCGATACCTGATTAGCTGGCTTGTGACAGCTTGTCGCTACTTGGCACAGGGCCAGTTTCTTTTTGTCACAAGGGCTTCGCGGTTGGGGTTCAAGCTTTCACGGGCCGAGATACGGAGCAGATCTGATCTTTCTGCTCGCCAGAGCCGTGATAGATGCCGGGAGCGCGGTAGCGCTCCCGGCGTTGTGAAGACCTCGGGTTCAAGCAGCTTTCTTGATGTCTCGCGGCAAGCGCTCAAGTTCCACCTGCTGGCGGCGGATAGTTTCGCGCACTGTCTCAACGTGATCGGAGCCTTCCCTGCGGATAACCACCTCCTCGGCAATGTGCGCCGACTTGGTGACTACCGCTTGCTCTGCGGTTTCCGTGATCTCGATGGTTTTTTCTGACCAGTCGATGTCCTTGATCAACGAGGGATCGGAAACGGCCCGGCGCAGCATCTCCGCGTGCTCTTCGTGCAGAGTGACCTGCGACTCAACCGGTTTCTCGATGATGAAACGGCGCACGCGCGCCCGGCCCGTCTCGACCTGACGCTTGCCCACGTCGACCTGTTCTTCGGCCAGCCGTAACACCTCTTCCTTCGCCACGCTCTTGTTAGTGACGGAAGGCACGCTGACCGAGGGTGCTGGAGTGGCTGGTTTCGGAACAGCGGGTGTAGCCACACCCAGGTTGGAAGCCCGGTCGCTGATGTCCACCGGGTTGTGAACGTCCAGAATCTTCATGGCCCGGGCTACGTCGGAGTCCTGCAAACGCAGCGTCAGGACCGCGCCTCCGGCTTCGATGGTGCGGCCATAGACCGCGCTCTCGTGATCTCCCACGTTACGGCCAAAGAGCCGCCGCCAGAGTCCGGCTTCATGGACTTCCGCATCGGTGAGAGAGTCGCGATTCAATACGCTGATATCGCCTGAAGGGAACCCTGACGATTCCAAGGCGCGCACAGCGTCTTTTGCCTTCCCCGCCTTATCGTACACGGCGACAATTTTTTCGTAAGCCATCATTTCTCCTTCTTGATCATTGTTGTTCGACTGCCGGCCGACGGAATATCCGACGGCTATGGTTTTTGCCCGGGTATAAAGGCGACGAGCACGTCTTGCTTGCGGGTCGTCACCCGTTCCTGATGTATTTCCGTCCTACGTATTCGGCGGACCCGAACCTCTTCTTTCAGGACCAGGCGCCGTTCGACTACCAGCTGCTCCTCGACGACAGGAATGATGATCGTGTCTCCCTCCTCTCTTATCGAGGGCATGCTAGCCACATGCTCGCCCACCAGCCTGCGTTCGATCTCGACCACTTCGCGGGTCAGTGGTTCTTCGATCTGTTCTTGCTGCTCCCGGGTCACCGTGGAGATCCGCGTGCGCCCGGTTACAATCCGCCGCCTCGTTACCGACAGTTCCTCGGCGTGCAAAGGAACAACGATTTGAGCCTGCCTTTCCAACTTCTCGACTTCTGACGTCATGCGCTCACTCTCTTGATTTACCAGGAACAACCTCGGGTACACAAAAGTTGCGATACCCGGCCAGAAACAGACCCTCTCCCGTTCTTGGATTCTGTCTGCCCGTGATGTTTCCCGCAATCCGCAAATTCCCCGTGGGCAAGGGGACCGGAAAAGTACGGGGCGCTCTCGTCGACCGTCTGGGCGTGCCTGCCGCACGGAAGTAATGGGAGAATCCGATGTGCGAAGGGCAACAGCGGCCTCTCGGGGCCGCATCCTGACTGTGAAAGGTCCAAGTCCATCGCTAAGTGCAGGAGGTCCCCATGGCTGTTTCTCAATTCCTTAGACCGGGTGGTCTGCTCGATACCGTCAAAGGTTTCCTAACCCCCGACCTCGTTCGGAGCGCGAGCTCGTTGGTCGGTGAGTCGGAGTCTTCCACGCGGCAAACGTTGACCGGGGCCGTCCCGGGCGTGTTGAGCGGCCTGACTAACATGGTTTCCTCCAAGGACGGAGCCAACAATCTAGCGGGCCTGATTCGCGACGGCGGTTACAGCTCAGTTGTCGATAACGTCCGTTCCCTGTTCAGCGGCGGAAGCGCTACAACCAGTATGTTGAACGCCGGACCGCAGCTCTTGGGGACGATCTTCGGCGGCCGGGGCTCGGCCATCGCCGACGTGCTGGGCAAGTCCGGCGGAGTAAGTTCTTCCTCAGCCACCAAGCTCATGTCGCTGGCGGCTCCCCTGGTCCTGGGCGTGCTCGGCAAACGTGCGTCGGCGCAAAACCTGAACGCTTCCGGATTGGCGAACTCCCTATTGAACGAAAAGTCCGAAATCACTTCCGCTCTCCCTCCCGGTCTGTCGCAGATCCTCGGTGGCAGCGGCCCCACGGTCGTGCCTCGCGTTAATGCCGAGAAAGCTGAGGAGCCGGTCCATTTGGAGCGCGTACATGCCGAGACACCCGTGGTCAGCGAAGGAGCCCGGCCCATGCGCTGGTTGCCGATCGCCCTGGCGGTCCTGGCAGCTTTGGCCTTGCTGATGTTCCTGCGCGGACGAACCGCCCGCAACGCCGCCGACAATGTTGCCAATACCGCCGCGAACGCGCTGTCGAACATCACCTTGCCTGGCGGAGCCAACATCTCCGTCCCTCAAGGATCCATCAACTACAACCTGGCGCGCTTCCTCGCCGATGGGTCGGCCACAGACCTGCCCAAGACTTTCGTCTTCGACCATCTGAACTTTGAGACCGGCTCCACGCAATTGACTCCGGAGTCTACGGCCACGGTCAACGATCTCGGACAGGTCTTGAAGGCATATCCCAATGCGCAGGTGCAACTCTCAGGGCACACGGACAACACTGGCACGGCGGAAGCCAACCAGGCGTTGTCGCGTGACCGTGCCAATGCCGTCATGGGCTTGCTAGTCAACCAGGGCGTGGCTGCAGATAGAATCGCCACCGCCGGCTATGGGCAGGACCATCCCGTGGCGTCCAATGACACCGAAGAAGGCCGGGCTCGCAACCGGCGCCTGGAACTCACAGTCACCAGGAAATAAGCGGTAGGTAAGATAGGTAGACGATTGGCAGTTGGTTCACCCAAAGCAGACCTTTGCTATGAGTGTGCTCATTGCCAATTGCCGCGTTTGTGCGCTGCGCTGCTGTAGTCCAATTTAACACTCGAGCGAATCCCTCTGCCCGTGGTACGATCTGGCTCTCCTCACTCATGCCACTGAAGTATTTGACGGAAAATGATGTCGCTTTACTTCGTTCCATCGCCAGCCGGCGAACCTTCAAGCCGCGTGAAATCATTATTGCCGTGAACTCTCAGCCCAATGCCCTGTACATTCTGACGGCTGGTAGCGCCAGCGTAGAATTGGTGCGCGGCAAATCCATCGCTAAGCTCTCGCCAGGCGACATCTGCGGTGAAATGGCATTTCTCGAAAACAAGATCGCCAGCGCTACCGTGGTGGCCGAGACCGACGCCGAAGTCGAGGTCCTCGAACTCCCTGACGTCGACCGCATCTTTGCCCTCTACCCTCATCTTCAGGCGCGCTTTTACAAATCCTTGGCGCTGCTGCTGTCTCAGCGGCTGCGTGCAACTTCGTCGCGTCTGGCCAAAATGGCCCAAAGCTAGCTGGCGAACCCCAGAAAGTGAAACCGAGAGCGAAACAATTTAGAATGCTACGTTTCCATGTCGGCGCCCAACTCACGCTTCATACGTGCATGCCGCTCGCAACCGGTGGATGCGACCCCGATCTGGCTCATGCGCCAGGCCGGCCGCTACATGGCTGAGTACCGCGCCGTGCGCAAGAAACATTCGCTCCTCGACATATGCAAAACGCCAGCGCTAGCTGCAGAGGTCACCATCACCGCGGCGGAAAAGCTGGGTGTCGACGCGGCCATCATCTTTGCCGACCTGCTGCTGCCTCTCGAAGTCATGGGTATGCCTTTTCGTTTCGTCGCCGGCGAGGGACCGGTGATCGAGCGCCCCGTGCGGACCGGCAAAGACGTGGACGCCCTTGCGACCCATCGCGCCGCCGAGCTGGGCTATGTGGCCCAATCCGTACGCAAGGTCGCAAAGCATTTTCAGGACAAACTGCCGGTGATCGGCTTCTGCGGGGCCCCGTTTACACTGGCCAGCTACATGATCGAAGGCGGTGGCTCGCGCCATTACATCCATACCAAGAAAATGATGTACAACGAACCCGCGACCTGGCAGGCGCTGATGCGCAAGCTAGTGGAGGTGCTGGCCGCTTATGCCGCTGAACAGGTTGCAGAGGGCGCCGATGCTCTGCAGGTCTTTGACAGTTGGGTGGGATGCCTGAGCATCGATGACTATCGTCGCCACGTTCTGCCCTTCGCGACCGACCTGGTGCGACGGCTGCAAGCCGCCAAGGTGCCCATTATCTATTTCGGCACCGACACCGCCACCCTGCTCCCGGCGATGAAAGAGACTGGGGCAGAAGTCATCGGAGTCGACTGGCGCTTCCCCCTCGATCAGGCCTGGCGGAGCCTTAATTTTCGCGGCGCGGTGCAAGGCAATCTCGATCCGGTTCTGCTGTTTGCAGACCAAAAGGAGTTGCTGGCCCAGGCCGGCCGCATATTGCGCGAGGCCGGCGGACGTCCTGGGCACATCTTTAACCTGGGCCACGGCATTCTGCCGGAAACGCCGGTGGAGAATGTTCGCGCCCTGGTGGATTTTGTAAGACACTGGAGCTTGCGATCCTCGCCGCAAGCCGGAGCTGCGACCGGGACAGGGAAAGGAACGGCGCGATGACGCAGTCCAAACCGGCCATCATTCTTCTGGCGCATGGCAGCCCGGAGTCGCCGGCGGACGTGCCTGAATTTATAAATCTGATCACCGGCGGGCGCCCCGTTCCTGACGCCGTGATTGAAGAAGTACGGCGCCGTTACGCGTTGGTTGGTAAGTCTCCCCTGACCGAGATCGCTCTGGCCCAGGGTGCGGCGCTCGAGAAGGAAACCGGGCACCGCGTCTACGTCGGCATGCGCAACTGGAAACCGTTCATCGCCGAAGCCGTGCGTCAGATGGTAATGGATGGCATAAGGAGCGTGCTCGCGATCTGCCTCGCGCCGCAGAATTCCTCTACCAGCGTGGGGCTGTATCGCAAAGCGCTGATGGCGGGGATGCTTCCAGACATCTCGGTGCAGTTTGTCGAATCCTGGCATGACCATCCGCTGCTGGTCCGCGCCTTTGCCGAGAAGCTCGAACCGGCGTGGCGGGCCGCGAGCAACCACGTTGGTACACAGGTCCCCGTGATCTTCACCGCTCACAGCGTGCCCACACGCACCAACTACGCCGGCGATCCCTACGAAGGCCAAGTCAAAGACACAGCGCTGCTGGTGGAAGAAAACACTCCAGGCCTTTCCTCCGAGTTGTGCCACTTCGCTTTTCAAAGCCAAGGAATGTCCGGCGGGCCGTGGCTGGGTCCGACCGTGGAGAGCGTGATTCTTGAGCTGAAGAAACAAGGTCACCGTGGCGTGGTGCTCGCCCCGATCGGGTTTGTGTGCGATCACGTCGAAGTGCTCTACGACGTGGACATCGTCTTCCGCAACTTTGCTGCCGAGCAGGGCATGCAGTTCTGGCGAACGGAATCGTTGAACGTGTCATCTACTTTCATCGCGGCCCTGGCCGCGTTGTCTGCCGAACGGCTGGCTGCGGCTGGCCCGGCCGCCTGAGGAGTCCGCTAATGAAGCGTGTTGCCATCATCGGCGGCGGCATTGCCGGCTTGAGCGCGGCCTACTACTTGGAAATGGCAAAGCGCGAGAGCGGCACCATCGAATGGACACTCTTCGAGAAGTCTGATCGCCTGGGTGGTGTGACCCAGACGGAGCGTCGCGATGGCTACCTTTTGGAAGCTGGCCCGGACTCGTTTCTCACCACCAAGCCGGACGGAGCCAAGCTGTGCCACGACCTTGGGATTGGCGATCATCTCATCGCGTCTAATGACGCCGAGCGCAAGACCTACATTCTGGTTCGCGGCCGACTGATCCCAATCCCTGACGGTCTGCAGTTCATGGTACCTACGCGCGCGCTGCCCATGGTCACTTCTCCTCTATTTTCCTGGGGTACCAAGCTGCGCATGTTGGGCGAGGTTTTCACTTTACGCAGCAATCAAGATGAGAGCGAAGATGAGTCGGTGGCTGATTTCGTTCGCCGCCATTTTGGCCGCGAGATGGTGGACCGCGTCGCCGAACCGCTGCTGGCGGGCGTATACGGAGGCAATGCAGAACATCTGAGCGTGCGCGCTGTATTGCCGCGCTTTGTCGAGATGGAACACGAGCACGGTAGCCTGGTGCGCGCGACCTTGAGCAGTTCGCGGCGCACACACGCCCCAGCCCAAGGGAAACAGAGCAGCGGCGGAGCCACCGCGAGCCCTCAGCCGTTGTTTACGTCGCTTCGGCAAGGCATGCAGGAGATGGTTGACGCATTGGTCGCGGCTCTTCCCACCGCAGCTCTGTGCCTGCGACAAGAAGGAGTTTCGCTGCGTCGGTTAGGAAGCCAGTGGCAGATCGACGCCGCGGGTGCTGAGCAGTTTGACTCGGTCATTCTCGCCATCCCCGCGCCAGCTGCAGCCGCGCTGGTCACCTCATTCCAGCCCAAGCTCGCAGAACTGTTGGCCAGAATTCAGTACACCTCGTCGGCTGCGATCGTGTTGGCCTACGATCACGTCGCACTTCCTCCGGGCCACGGATTCCTGGTGCCAGCCAGCGAAGGCCGCAAGATACTGGCTTGTACCTTCGTGCACAAGAAGTTTCCGTATCGTGCGCCTGAAGGAAGTGCCTTGTTGCGATGCTTCATCTCGAGCGCCCGCGTTCCTGAGCTGCTCAGCTACTCGGACGAGGCCCTGGCCGAGATCGCACAACAAGAACTCCGAGACATCTTGGGGCTCGCTGCCAGGCCGAGTTTTGTCCGAGTTTTTAGATGGCCCCGCGCGCTGCCGCAGTATGAGATAGGACACCTGGAGCGTGCGGCGGAGGTGGAGGGCTTGCTGCGCGAGTTGCCGGGCCTCAGCATCATTGGTAATTCGCTTTACGGGATCGGTGTGCCGGATTGCATCCGCTCGGCACGGTTGGCTGCCGCGAAGATTACTTCCGCCGTCTTGCAGCCGGCTTAGACCTGGATTTCGAGTGCTTGCGGGCTGATGCGGGCGGGCTCGTTGTCGCACCAAGCTTCGCCTGCGTCTTCTTGGGCAGCTTGCCCAAGACGAGATGAAAGGATGTCGCAATACGGTCTTTGAGCTCGGGTTGGCGAAACAGCTCTAGGTCGCTGACTGATACCCAGTGATTGTGTGCCATGTAAGGGGCCGGAATGATGCCTTCGCGCTCAATCATCTCCGTAAATACCTCCGGAGTGCATTTGAAAGTTATCCTGCTGGGGCCCATGCCAGGTTCTAGGTTGGCGACACAGTAGATCTTGTCACCGACACAGAACAGCAGATTGTGCTCCCAGCGGACCTTCTCCGTGGTGTGAGGAAGAGAGCGGCAGAACTGGCGCACCCATTCGATGTAAGCGGCCATGCCCGCACACTATATCCGCAGGCCCCAGGAAATACCAGACTCGTTAGTTCTTGGGCGGAGCTTTGGTTTGCGCAGCTTTCGCGGGAGCGGAATCCGGATCGTCCTGAACCATGCCAGCGAAGTAGTCGTCGTTGGCGGCGCCGGCTGTGGTGGAAGCGCCAGGGCCGGAAGGCGAGTCAGTTCCCTTTTCCCTTGCCTTTTGCTGTTTCTGTTCTTCCCACCATTGCTTGAGCGCTTCCTGTTGTTGCGGCGTAAGCAACGCCAGGAGCTGCCGTCTTTGCTCGCTATGGATCTCCTTGATCTTCTGCTGCATCTGCTCCTCATTCAAGGAGTCGTCGACACGCGCGGCGTGTATGCTCTTCGCGGTCTCGCGCTGGATTCGCAGCCATTCCCCCTTCTGTTCAACGGTGAGGTTCAGGTAGGTCATTACGTTCGGACGGCGCTGCTGCTGCCCTGGCTGCGTTTGTGGATCGCTTTGCCCTGTGTTAGTTGCCGTACCTCCGTCGCCGGCGACCGACTGCTGCGCCGGCATCTCAAGTGCCAGGAGCAAGGCCAGGGCAGCAGTGGCGGCGATCATAAGCTTTTTCGAAGTTGGGTACATGCGTTCTCCCCGTGCGCTCGATAGTAACCCGCCAGGCTCAAGAAAGTTCGTATCGCGAGAGTAACTTTGGGTCGATCTTCGGGTCTGATACTTTGGATTCTGTCTTCGAGGGCAACCAATGAAACAACTTCTGGGTTTCTTCAGCTTGGTATTGCTGGGAGCGATTCTTTACGCCCAGCAGGCAGGCCAGCCCGCGCCGGAAGACGTGGCCGCGGCCACCCAGGCAATGGGACATCACTCTGAAGACCACCAGCACATGGGCGCTCACATGCATATGACGGAGCTGCGCAATCCTCAACCGGGCGACCAGGAAAAGGCCCAGCACGTTGTCGCCGAAGTGCGACAAGCACTTGAAAAATACAAGAACTCCAATGCCGCACTGGCCGATGGCTTCAAGATTTTCCTGCCCAACGTCCCGCAGAAGATGTATCACTTCTCCAAGTGGCAGTACGCTGTGGGCGAGACCTTCCGCTTCGATCCCACCAAACCGACTTCACTCCTCTATGAAAAGCGCGGCGGCGAGTACCAGCTGATTGGCGCCATGTACACTGCTCCCTTTGGTTTCACCGAAGACCAACTTAATGAGCGCATTCCGCTCAGCGTTGCCGAGTGGCACCAGCACGTGAACATGTGCCGGCCGCCCCGCGGACGCGAGCGGGAGATGCTGGCGAAGAACCCGGAGTTCGGACTGCGAGGCTCGATTTCCACCCAGGCCGCGTGTGAAGCCGCCGGCGGAACATTCATGACCCATGTGTTCGGCTGGATGGTCCATGTTTATCCCTGGGAGAAGACCCCGGACAAGATCTGGAGCGTAGAACGTCAACTCAATAAGACCACAGTGCAGAAAGGCGACCATGACGACATGCCGGGAGTGGACCAAAGGCACTAAACGGTTGGTTTACCGAACAGGCGATCAGAGAATTGAGATTCTCAGCTCTTCGCCGGACTTCTCTTTGGTTGCCGGAAAGCGCAATGCAGCGACGAAGAATTCTGTTCCCGAGTCGAAGACGGGTGGGTCGAACCTATAGCCTTCGCCCTCCGCTTGGATCCGCAACTTCACCTCACCACACTCCGGGAACTCTACACTCTCACGCGCCCCGCAACAGACGTACAAGGAGAGCAGATCGCAGAGTTGAAGCAGATCGGTCAGCGACTCGAGTTGTTCAGTGCTACGCTTCTGTTTTGCGGTAAGGCGCTTCTGACGCAGGGCTTCGTGGGCCAGGAACTGCTCGATCTTCTTGCGGTCGGCGGTGGTATCCTCGGCCGCGGCGATCCGGCGTTCCGCAATACGGTGAAAGTGCCGGCTCACGATGAAACCTCCGCTCGGACCCACTGACTGCGCCACCTCAACCGACTCCCTCCAAGCGTCCAGAATCTCAGCGACCTCCATCGCCAGAAATGATCTGGGAACAGCAGGTCGTGCAGCCCGACTGGCGGTTACGGCCTGGGCATCGGCAGGGCCCCAGCCGGCATCGTGAAGGGAGATGGCGCGGACCAGTTCGTCATCGAGCTCATGAATTCTTGGGTCGATCAGCCGGGCGGCGAACTCGCCGGCAAGAGCCGCGTGCGAGGGCTGGGTAATCATCCAACAACGGTCGTACTTCTGACGTTGCCAGCGCTCCACCACCGGCCAAGCGGCAACATAATCGTGATGGGCGGGCGAAGTTGGTTCGAGTGGGCGCAAGATCATGGCCGTCAGCTGGGACGTCGTTTGCCCACGCGGGCGGAAGAACGCGCGCGGACCGGGCCGCTGCTCGACGGCGGTTTCTTCATTCCGTCCAATAATTCCTTCAAGGCGACCGCGTTGTTGCGTGCGACATTGCGCGATGAATAGACCAGCGTGACGTGCGGATGGCTGCCGATCAACGAGTAGAGCGCTTCCAGATCGGCCGACGCTTCCGGTGAGTGGAGCTCATTGAAGTAGCGTCTCTTGAACTGGGCCCAATCATCGCTGGCATGGTACCACTTGCGCAGTTCGTCGGACGGCGCCAAATTCTTGAGCCAGGTGTCGATCTTCACAGCTTGCTTAGTGAGCCCGCGCGGCCAGAGGCGGTCGACCAGGACGCGTTGACCGTCGCCCCGCGAGGGCTTGTCGTAAGCTCGTTTGGTCGTGATCGGCATGGCATCAATCCAACGCTTCAGGATTTACCAAAACCTCCCGCTCAGGACATAATAGTGATTTGAGGCGAAGAGCGTCCATCCCCCTGCTGCTTCTGGCTCTGGCATTTCTGGCCGGTTGCGGCAAAGATCGCGAGCAGATGACGGACGCCGAACTCAGTCTGAACGCGCAACAATCGCGCGGCCGCCGCGTTTATGCGGTCTACTGCGCAAATTGTCATCCCGCATACTCCAGTCACGGAAACAAAGGTCCGGGCTTGAAGGATCTCTATAAGAAGGAATTCCTGCCCAGCGGGTTGACCCCGACCGACGAGCACGTAGAACAATCGATCCTGCGTGGACGAAACATGATGCCCAGCTTTAGCGACGCCATCGACCAACAACAGTTACAAGACTTGGTTGCCTACCTACGCACCTTGTAGCTAGCAGCGATTAGCGCCACTCCGCCTCAAATTCTGCCGCTTCTTTCAGGCGAGTACGGCAAGAGGAGCGTCCAGAAAAGACTGAAAGTGGAGCGAGCTCGGTCCAGATCTCGTCGCCAGTTCCAATCCATGCGAGTCCTCCTTCTCCGCGGGATTAGCAACGCAACAATCCCTTCGCAGGTTACACTCGTCATCTGAAAGGCCGAACTAGAGGCGGCCATCGTACAATTGATGTTAGGTCTCTATGGCCAGCCCTATAGAACTCGTCCAGATCGATGTGGCGCCGCGTCGTCCCCAGCCCAAACCTGCGTGGCTGAAGGCGCGCGCTCCTCTGGGAGACAACTATCACGAGCTGAAGAAGCTCGCGCGCACGCTGAAACTGCACACGGTGTGCGAATCGGCGCAGTGCCCGAATATCGGCGAGTGCTGGAACCACAAGACCGCAACCTTCATGCTGCTGGGCAATCTGTGCACCCGGCGCTGCGGTTTTTGCGCCGTCCCCAAAGGCAAGCCCGAGCCGCTTGACTGGGACGAGCCGCGTCGCGTCGCCGAAGCCGTGGCGACTCTTGGGTTGAAACACGCGGTGGTCACCAGCGTGAATCGCGACGACGACAACATCGGCGGCGCCAGGATTTTCGCCCAGACCATCCGCGAGATCCGTCGCCAGGCCCCCGGCTGCCAGGTCGAGGTGCTGATCCCCGATTTCCAGGGGCACGACGATTGCCTCCAGGTCGTAATCGACGCCAAGCCCGAAGTACTCAACCACAACACGGAAACGGTCCCGAGGCTGTATCGCGCCGCGCGTTCCGGTGGGCGCTATGAGCGCACGTTACGGCTGCTGGACAACGTGAAGCGGTTCTCTCCAGAGATGGTCTCGAAGACCGGCGTGATGGTCGGGCTGGGCGAGACCATGGAAGAACTGCTCGAAGTCTTCCGCGACCTCGCGGCGCGGAGCGTCGACATTCTTACCGTGGGCCAGTATCTGCGTCCTTCGCGGGACCAGTTGCCCATCGCCCGCTACTACACGCCGGAGGAGTTTGCCTTCTTGAAACGTGAAGGTCTAAGGCTGGGCTTCCGCCACGTGGAGTCCGGGCCGCTGGTGCGGTCGTCCTATCACGCGCACGAACAGGCGGAGAGCACGGGACTGAGAGTGCTCGCCTAGGCGGTATCGATTTCGATCCCGCCATTGGCGGGCGTTAGAAATGAGCACCCCGGATATCGCTTCCTTTACCATGCGCGAGGCGCTGGACCAATACTTCCAGCGCAGCGGTTTCAACACCGATTCCTACACGGCTCCGACCTTCACCCTTAAGTTGCTCGGCATCCCGTTCACCTTCGCCAGCACCGCTGGACGAAAGCGAGCCCTGCCACTGCATGACTTTCATCACATTCTGACCGGCTACGGAACTGACTGGGTCGGCGAGGCTGAAATCGGCGCCTGGGAGTTGCGCGCAGGCTGCAGGGATTTGGCGGCATATGTCCTCAATGGAGCCGGTGTGATCATCGGAATGCTTTTGTCTCCGCTGCGGGTATGGCGGGCGTTCCGGACGGCTCGCGGACAACGCACTCTCTATCGCCGGCCGGAGTCCTATGCCGAGCTGCTGGAGACGACGGTCGATGATTTGCGGCACCGGCTGGGCATACCCCACGGCGGTCACCCAGTCACCACGGATCGCATTTGAGCTCGCGGGGAGACCCGCGGGGATGTGGCCGGTCCGCGTCCAATCCGCGCGAATCCGCGGAAAGACTATGTCAACGGCTCTTCAGCCATTTTTCACCATACGTGACAGGAGTTCGCTCCCCGCACCATGGCCTGGCCGGGCTTGCAGCCCCAGGCCTTCTCGAATTCCGGCATGTTGGACACCACGCCGTTTACGCGATACATGCCCGGAGAGTGCTCGTTGTTCAGGGCGAGCAAGCGCGCCATTTCAGGCCTCATATTCTGGCACCAGATCTGGCCCCATCCCAGAAAGAGGCGTTGTTCCGGAGTATAGCCGTCAATCTTCCCAAGTTGCTTCTGGTCCTTGGCCATACTGGCCAGCAGAGCCATGAGGGCGATGCGCAAGCCGCCGTTGTCGGCCGTGTTCTCGCCCAGCGTGAGCTTCCCGCGCACGTGAACGTCATCGACGGCCACAAAACCGTCGTATTCATCTACGAGGCATTGCGTGCGTTCCTTGAACGCCTTTTCGTCGGCTGACGTCCACCAGTTCTTGAGATTCCCCTGAGCGTCGAAAAGCGCGCCCTGATCGTCAAAGCCGTGGGTCAACTCGTGTCCGATGACCGCGCCAATGCCCCCGAAATTCACGGCGTCGTCGGCATCGAAATCAAAGAAAGGCGGCTGCAGGATCCCAGCGGGAAAGTTGATATTATTTTCCGTGGGCTCGTAGTAAGCGTTGACCGTGGGCGGGGTCATTTGCCACTCCTGCTTGTCGAGCGCCTTACCGATCTTGTTGAGCTCGCGCTGCACCTCAAATTCGTTGGCGCGAAGGGAGTTCCCCAGGAAGTCGCCGCGAACGATCTTCAAGGAGCTGTAGTCGCGCCATTTCTGGGGATAGCCAATCTTGTTCTCAATGGCGGCCAATTTCACCAGGGCCTGCTTCTTCGTGTCCTCCGACATCCAGTCCAAGCCCTGAATATCGCTGCGCAGCGCCGCTTCGAGAGCCTGCACCATCTTCAGAGTGCGCTCCTTGGCCTGAGGCGGAAAATGTTTCTCCACATAAACCTGTCCCAGCGCTTCTCCCAGGTCGCCGTCCGTGAAAGCAACGCAACGCTTCCAGCGCGGCCTGAGCTCTTGGGCCCCGGTCAGGATCTTTCCGTAGAAGTTGAAGTTCTCGTCCACGAAGGGCTGGGAAAGGAACTGCGCTTGGGAATGAACAACGTGCCAGCGAAAATAGGTTTTCAGATCGTCTAGGCTTGCCGCGTTCAGTTCCGTGTCGAGTGCCTTGAAGAAATCAGGCACAGCGACGTTGAGTTTGTTGAAGCTGGGAGCGCCTACCTCGGCCAGATACTTGGGAAAGGAGAGCGAGGGTGTCAGCGCCTGCCAATCCTCTTTGGACAGCTTGTGGTAGACCTTCTCTGGCTCACGGCGTTCTACGCGGTCCATAGATCCCTTGGCGAGAGCGGTCTCCACATTCAGGACCACCTTGGCTTCAGCCGCCGCCCGCTCCGGCGAATCGCCCAGGAGTTTGAACATGTTGGTCACGTGTTCAACGTATGCCTTGCGCTGCTCCACGGATTTGGGATCGTCTTTGAGGTAGTAGTCGCGGTCCGGCAGCGAAAGCCCGCCCTGGTCGGCCTGGGCAATCACTTCCTTGGCGTTCGCGAAATCCGCGCCTGATCCGAAGCTGAACAAGACGTCGATTCCATGGCGGTGCAGATGAGCAATCAGGGAAGTGAGCTCGCCTCTGTCCTTGAGGGAGTTGATGTGGTCCAGCGCCGGCTGGATCGGAGTCACGCCAATCTTGTTGATGGCGACCTCATCCATGCAACTCGCATAATAGTCGCCGATTTTCTGCTCGTTCGGAGTCCGCGAAGTGGCCTTCGCGGCGTCTTCCAGGATTTCGCGAAGAAAAACGCGGTTGCGTTCGGCAAGCTCGTTGAACCGTCCCCAGGACGCCTGATCGGCCGGGATGGGGTTGCCCCGCATCCATCCGCCGCAGGCGTATTGATAGAAGTTCTCACAGGGATCGGCGCTCTTATCGAGCGCGGAGAGATCCAGGCTTTTAAGATGGGTAGACGCAGGCGTCGGGGATGAGCTACCCGCGTTCTGGGCCGCAGCCATACCGGCCAGGAGAGAAATCGCGATCAGGAAGCGAAACGTGCGCATGGTGAGTGCCTCAAATTTAAGATGGAAGGGCGAGAGCAGAAGCCCTGCATTGCGGTAACAATCAATCTTAGACGCGCCAAGCCAGAATAGGGTAGTCCGATGGCGTCAATCAGGGGCTCGCCAAAGCGTTATCGCAACGAATCCTCAAAAAATCCGCAGGTGAACGGTAAGGTATTTTTTGGGGTTTTCCCGAATCGCCTTGACCAGATTCCGAGTTTCAATCAACAACTGGTCGGTGTTGTCGTAGAACGACGGATCGCGCAGAAATTTCCCCGCGCTGCCTTCTCCGGCCTCCAGACGGTCGGCAATCGAAGAGAGCTTGTTGACCGTGTTTTCCAGCTTCTTGGCCAGCTCCTCATCCTTGACCATTTTCCCCAGAGGGCCTTTGCCGGCATTGACGTCCTGCACCAACTGGTTAGCTGTAGCCACAGTTTGGTGAAAGTTCCTGTAGAGACTCTCATCGTTGAGAATCTTGCCGATGTTGTTCTTGCCGTTCTGTGTCTCCGTCACGATGCGGTCCAGATTGTCGACTGCCTCGGAAAACTTGTTGGCCAGTTCTTCGTCGGAGAGCAATCTGCCAATGGTGCCCTTGCCGTTGCTGACATCGTTCAGCAGCCCTTGAACCTGGTTCAAGATGGCGTTGAACTTGTTGACCATCGTGGGATCGTTGAGCAGTTCCCCGATGGTGCCCTTACCGCTCTCGACGTTGGCCACGATCCTATCCATCCGCTTCACCAGGCTGTCCAGGTTCTCGAGCGTGCTCTGGCTACTGCGAACTACGTCCTGCAATCCGGGCTCATTGGTCGAAGGTAGCACCGAGCCATCGACTACGGGCGGCTTCGTCGCGCCCCGATTGTCGAGATCGACGTAGGACTCACCCAGGACCCCGGCGGTCAGAATAGTAGCCTTGGCGTCCTGCCGCACCAGCGGCTGAAATTTCGTGTTGATGCGCATGACGACTTCTACAGGCGCATCGGTATGTTTGGGATCTGGGGTTACACGCACGCTCCGTACGTTGCCGATGGCTACCCCTTGCAGGTCGACTGGCTGGCCTTGGCGAAGACCCTCAGCATTGTCAAAATACGTGATCAGAGTGATCCGGCGGCTGAAAGAGCCCGTGGTCCCGCGCATCAGGAAGACCAGGACTGCCAGCGTCACCGAGGCAATGATTACGGTGAGACCGACCCTGAGTTGCGACCACCTTAGCTGCTTTTGACTCGGCAAAGGGATGCAGTTCCTAAGCCAAAAATCATAGCAGAAAGCCTACCTAAGTCCTACACCTCAGCCCTGCCTTAGGAGAATCAATTGATACGCCGGCGCTCGCCGCAACTAAGAGCTTGCAGCTGGATCACTCTGAGATTGCGACTCGACGGTGCCGGGCGAATAGGGATAGTTGCCTGCGGCGCTGATCTTATGGTCTGCGTTTCCTCTCCGCGGGCCGGGGCTTTTGCAGCTCTGCTGCGTACTAAAGTAATGTCACCGGCGAAAGACCCCTATTGATTAGGCCCGATGATTGCTCCATGATCAAGCAGAGCGTTGGCCCGCGCTCGCGCGCGGCCCAGGGAGCAGTTTTGTCTACCACCACCGAAGCCGCCTATGACTTGAGCAGCATTGTCGTCCGCAGCGAGTCGCTGCAACGCGTGCTGCGGCTAGCTGAAAAGCTGGCTCGTCATCCCGCTGCGGTGTTGATCGTGGGTGAAACCGGCACGGGTAAAGAAATGATTGCCCGCGTCATTCATAATCATTCCTTGCGTTGTAACCAGCCCTGGGTGGACGTAAACTGTGCCGCCATCCCGGAACATCTGGTGGAAAGCGAACTGTTCGGCTACGAAAAGGGCGCCTTCAGCGGAGCAGATACCATGAAGCCGGGCTTCTTCGAGCTCGCCGATAAAGGCACGCTCTTCCTCGATGAAATCGGCGACATCGACGGCAAGGTGCAAGCCAAGCTTCTGCGCGCGCTCGACGGGGTTCCCTACTACCGACTGGGCGGGAGCAAGAAAGTCAGCGTCAACGTGCGCGTAGTGGCCGCGACCAATAGCGATCTGGAAGAACTGACGCGTTCCGGCCGTTTCCGCAGCGATCTCTATCACCGGCTGGCTCAATTCCGTCTGGACGTGCCGCCCCTCCGCGAACGCCCCGAAGATATTCTCGGCATCGCCGAGCAAACGCTGCATGAACATTATCCCGAATCACGCTTCACTCGCGACGCCACCGACGCTCTGCTGGCTTACTCCTGGCCCGGCAACGTTCGCGAATTACGCAACATGGTTTTTCGCGGGGTAATGCAAGCCAATAATCCTTCGCACGAACTTTCGGCCAACGATCTGCAGTTGCCGGATACGCTGGGGCAGGACGGGCAACAGCAAACCATCTCCGGCGATCTGGGGCAAGTGGAGCGGCAACTGATCTTCCAGGCGCTTGAGCGCACCCATGGCAATCAGGGAAAGGCCGCCGAAGCCCTCGGTATCTCGCGCCGGACGCTCATTCGCAAACTCAAGGCGTACCGCGCGGCCGGTCTCGACACGCCTGTGGGTTCCATAGGCCCCCTACAGCAGCGCTACTATCGCGCGCGCTTAGAAATTCCTGTGCGCATGAAGTGCGCGAACGAAACTTTTGACGGTGTTCTGGTCAACCTGAGCCTGGGTGGAGCTGGCGTTAAGACTAGCAAATTGCTCCGCTACGGCACGCCGGTGGCTCTGTGTTTCTCGATGCCCGGCGCCGCTCGCGAAACCGAACTGGTGGGCCGCGTGGCTTGGACCAATAAGGACGGCCACCACGGAATTCAGTTCCCCGAACTCTCTTCTCCGGTGCGCACTACCTTGCAACGCTGGCTGCATGCGGAAATGAAGAAGGACGGCTGGGATCTCTCGCTCTAGTCTGACTTTTTTAGGCTCGTTCTATCCTTCCGGATCGTCCGGCGCAACCGTATACTCGAAGCGCCAGACAACAAATCTCCTTTGACGTTCGCACTATCGACGCCCGAATTCTGCGCTTCTGGACCGAACCCAATGAATAGCCAAAAAATATTTTCACTCGACGAAGCCGAAGAACTCAGTGCCAGTTTCATGGCCCCTATGGCCCGCGCGTACTTGTGCGGCGGCGCCGGTGACGAGATCACGATGCGCGCCAACCGCGACGATTGGCGGCGCATCCGTCTGAACCCCCGCATCCTGGTCGATGTGTCGGAGATCGACATGAAAACCGAGATTCTCGGCGAGACGCTCGAGTGGCCGGTCTTGCTGGCTCCGGCCGCCTTTCACCGTCTGTGGCATCGCGACGGGGAGCGGGCTACCGTGGCCGGAGCCAACCAGGGCGGCGTCACAATGGTGATGAGCACTTACGCCACCGAGTCAGCAGAAACTCTGTGCCGCGCCGCCAAACGTCCATTGTGGTTCCAGGTCTACACGCGGGCGGAACGCGATCTCACCCGTCAACTCGTGGAGCGCGCAGAGAACGCCGGATGCAAAGCCCTGGTCATTACCGTGGACACTCCCGTGGTTGGCGTCCGCAACCGTGAAGCTCGCGCCGATTTCCGTCTGCCGGCGAGCTTCAAATTACCCAATGTGAGCGCTGGCCAAGTGAGGAACCGTCCGGCGTCAACGTTGAGCCTACCTCTCAACGGTGCACTCACCTGGAAGGACGTAGAGTGGATCTGCTCTATCGCCAAGGTTCCGGTTCTGCTGAAGGGTGTGATCAACCCTGAAGACGCGCTGCGCGCCGTGAACACCGGCGCTGCCGGCATCATCGTTTCTAATCACGGCGCCCGCAATCTGGATACGCTGCCCTCAACCGCCGCAGCTCTGCCGCGTATTGCCGAAAAACTCCAGGGTAAACTGCCCATTCTGGTCGACGGCGGCATCCGTCGCGGAACAGACATTGTTAAGGCCCTAGCCATGGGCGCTAAGGCCGTCCTGATCGGTCGCCCTTACTTGCATGGCCTCGCGATCGCAGGGGCCGCGGGTGTGGCTCGCGTCCTCGAGATTCTGCGCTACGAGCTTATGGCAGCCATGGCCTTGACTGGAAGAACGTCCATCGCCCAGATTGATCGGTCGGTTTTGTGGGAGGACTAGCCGAAGTTACGCGCTCAATACTCCTGTCCTCCGCTCTCCATCGCTAAATTCTCAAACCGAGTTGACCTCTTGATGAACGCCAGCTTCACGATTCCCGTAGGACCGTTGCGTTGTTTGGCGATAATCAGCTCCGCCTTGCCTTCGAGGTCCGGATCGTCGGGCTTGTAGATCTCTTCGCGGAAGATGAAGCCCACCACGTCAGCGTCCTGCTCGATGGCGCCGGACTCGCGCAGGTCAGAGAGCTGCGGGCGGTTGTTGCCGGTCCGGGTTTCCGGGGCGCGGCTCAACTGCGACAGCGCGAGTACCGGGCAGCGAAGCTCCTTTGCAAGAGCTTTGAGGCCGCGCGAGACGGCAGACACTTCCTGGGTGCGGTTTTCGTAGCGCCGTCCTGCCCCACCCAGGGGCGCCGACGCCACCAGCTGCAGGTAGTCGACGATGATCAGATCCAGGCGTCCCTGAGCCTGCAGAAGGCGCCGGCACTTGGCACGCATCTCAGAGAGCGAAATGGAAGGCGTATCGTCGATGAAAATAGGCGCGTCGACTAGCAGGGCCAAGCCCTCGACCAGTTTCTTGTAATCATCGCGGCCGAGGAAGCCGGTGCGCAGCTTGTGCGAGTCGACCATCGACTGCGAGCACAGCATGCGCAGCAGCAGCGACTCGCGCGACATCTCCAGCGAAAACACACCTACAACTTTCTTGTCGCGCACCGCGGAATTCTCGGCGATGTTGATGGCGAAAGCGGTTTTGCCCATCGAGGGCCGCGCGGCGATGATCACCAGATCGGACTTTTGCAGTCCGCTGGTCATGCCGTCAAAATCCTCAAAATGAGTTTCGAGCCCGGTGATACGCTGGCCCTGCTCGTAGAGCTTGTCGATCGATCCAAACGAAGTGCGCACGATCTCGGGGATGGTCATGAAGCCCTGGCCGATGCGGCGCTCAGCGATCTGGAAGATAGCGGATTCAGCGGCGTCTACGATTTCTGCCGCCGGTGCGTCCTGCGCGTAGGCTTTCTCGACGGCGCTGGTAGCCGCGTGAATCAGGCCGCGCAGCAGCGCCTTATCTTTGACGATGCGCACGTACTGCTCGATGTTCTTGACCCGGGGCAGGCCGTCGGTGAGCGAGGTAACGTAGGCCACGCCACCCACCGATTCGATCTCTTTGTGCTGGCCCAGTTGCTCGGTAAGAGTGACGTAATCGATCGGCTGTCCGGATTCGGCCAGCTCCATCATGCGCAGGTAGATGCGTCGGTGCGAGTCGAGCGAGAAATCTTCGGCGCGCAGGAACTCCGCCGCCTGGGGGTAGGTCTGGTTGTCGAGTAGGATGGCGCCCAGAACCGCGCGCTCGGCGTCCGCACTGGCGGGCAAGCCACGATCAAGACCGTAATCGGTGGTCGCCATTCTCCTCGGGTCTCCGCCTTAGATTCAGCTACAAACAACCACATTATATGGCGAAAACTAGGCGAAGCGCGGCAAAGCCGTTCCCCCAAACGTGGAAAGGCCCACGCCGCTACAGGCATTCAATTGTGAGTTGAACTGTCGCTCCGATTCAGGTTGCTCGCCACGTCCTCGGGCGAAGCGCCGTCGCGCTCTTGCCCTCGCAAAATAAACCCGGCCTGTACCAGCCATACAGGCCGGGCTTGCGGGGTGAGATGCTCGCTCTCCGCGTGTTGCCGCGCGGGATCAGCGAGTCACGCGAGCCACTCTTACGCTCATCGCGGACAGGCCGGATGAGAAAAGGATTCGCCGTCTAGCGACGAAGCCGGCGCAGATTCAGCTCCAACGCCCAAGTCCCTAAGGACTGGGCGTCTCCGGCCCTCGCGGGCCCGGACGTGCTTCGCATGCAAACATCGCACACTTGAGTGTCAGCAATATCCACCATGGAGAAGCCGGGTGCAAGAGCCGAGATTGCCTTCCGCGCGATTTCAGTGGAAATCGTTGTGGAGATCGGCGAAATCTGTGGAAATAGCGTGGAAAATGGCGCGCGATTACGGATGCTCCGGACTCTCTGCCCTGTTTGTTGTGCGACTCCAGGGTTTGTGCCAGTGGGCACTGCACCAATCCTGCGGCAAAACTTGTCACCAGCGAGCCACCCCTATTTCTTCTTGACACCAGCCTTATTCGGATCAATTTCTTCGGGTTGCGCCATTGATCTGAAGTCAACCTGACGCGCGCGGCTGGTGGGAGTTTTGTCGGGACCGAGTGTGTATTCGGTCAGAGTTCCGTGCAGAACGTAGTAGCCGTCGTCACCTCTGCTCTTGCCCGGGCCGCGATCGAAGCGGCCTCTGAACTCGTACCACACGCCGTGCACTACCTTGGTGATGAATGCCACGTCGTGTCCCTGGACCGACGCTTTGTCGAAGAACTGATCGAAGAAGTCGCCGCGATCGCTGTCGAGGGAGCCCATGCGCGAGACATAACCGGTGACGGCGTCGCCTTCAACATTGATCTGCAAGAATTCACCCTCGTTCAAAAAACTGTACATCGCAGAAATGTCTTCGGCAGGATGCGAAGGCGTATCTTTCTGAGCAGGCTTGGGTTGCGGAGTTGTGGACGGCGCCTGACCAGCGGCAGCTAAGATCGCAGCCAGCAAAAACCCAGGTATACACCTCAAAGTAGACATGATCTGTTTCCAATCTTCCAAGCAAAGGGGCCGCGTTCGGGGGATTTGAAAGATATAATCCTTCCTACCAGTCAGAAGGTCAAGTCACATGGAGTCCAGGTCCAACCGATTGCCAGCCGAACCACTCGGTCTTCCTCGGCATGGCTTCGGCCTCTTGGTGAACCTGGAGCCCGGCCTCAGATCCTTTCTCGACAACCTGGCTGATGTTTTCCGCCGGCCGTCCACGGCCGTTTGGCTCACCTCGATTCCCGGCGATTATTGGGCAGACGCGCTGGTGCATCGTCCAGTTGCCTGGAAGGCGATGGTCGAGTCCTACCTTGCTCATTTGTTCGCAGTGGTCGCCATCTACGCCGGCTGCCTGTGGTGGCTGAACCAGCCACGCGTGATCGTGGAGGATCCGCTTGAGAGCTCCACTATTCTGAGTTACCAGCTGTCAGATTATGTCCCTGCACTGAAGCCCAAAGCAGAGCGGCAGGAGCCGCCGGTGCGGCAGAAAACTGAAGCCGCCGACCCCGCGTACTCGAAACAGAAGATTGTTTCTCTCAACCTGGACCACCGCAGCTCGCGGCAAACCATCGTGCAGCCCGATCCAAATCTTTTGCGCCAGGACGTGCCCGCGCCCAACATCATTGCCTGGACGCCGGCTCCGATTGCGCCGCCGGAAATGGCGCGCCAGCGCATGCTCGATTTGCCGTCAGGCGCGCCGGTCGTGACGCCGCCTGCACAACCAACGGCAGACCACGAACTGGCGCACCTGGTGTTTCCGCCGGCAGTGCAACCACAGGTGGTCGCACCGTCGGGGGCGGTGACATCGGATCGCCGGCAGATGCCTGCGCTCGATTCGCCGGTGGTGATCCCGCCGGCCCAAGACCTGGCTGAGCGCGATCCCAGCCGGCTCCAACTGCAGGTGCAAGCGCCACAGGTGGCCGCCGCACCTGCCGATATCGCACCGCGAACTGCACTCAACGCTCAGACACTGGCTATGGAACGGCCGGAAGTCGTGGCTCCCGCGCAAGCCACTGGACAGCGGAGCTCGACCATGGCGTTCTCAGGTTCAGGTCCCGCGGTGGTGCCGCCGTCGCCCCCGGTCGCCTCCGCGATGGACGAGCTGCAGGCGCGCGCGGCCGGACAGCTGCTGGCATTGAACGCGCGTCCCCTGCCGCCGGATGGCCCGATCAAAGTTCCTGCGGGAAATCGCCAGGGCGAGTTCGCCGTCGGACCTGAAGGACACCGCGGAGCCTCGGCAACTCCGGAGGCCATAGCCGGCAATTCCTCTTCGGCCAACCATTCGGGCACAGGCGGATCGGGCAGCGTGTCGGTGGAATCGTCGCCGTCGAAGATTGCCGGGGGCGTGGTGGTGGCAGGTCCCAGGCCGGCGCCGCCGCTCGCGGCCAAGGCGCCGGCTGCGCTGGTGGCTGATGTCCCTGCGAGCGATCCGATCGATAATCAAATCTTTGGCGGTCGCAGACGCTACTCCATGCATCTGAACATGCCCAACCTGAGCTCGTCGATGGGAAGCTGGACGGTGCGCTTTGCGGAACTGAACCTGGACCCGGCGGACCGCAGCGATCTCACAGCTCCCGAGGCCATACATAAGGTTGATCCTGCGTATCCGGCGAATCTGATGAAGGACCGCGTAGAAGGCGTGGTGGTCCTACATGCGGTGATTCGCAGCGACGGCAGCGTCAGCGAAGTCCACGTGCTCGAGGGCTTCTACGACGAACTCGACGAGAACGCTCGCACTGCCCTCGAGCAATGGCGATTCCGTCCGGGCACTAAGAACGGCAAGCCAGTGGACGTGGAAGCCGTAATCCGCGTGCCCTTCCGCGTTCCCCGCAGCGCGTTTTAATCGCCTACGGCTTGAATTCCGCCGTCGTTCCAATTGGAACCATCGACCACATCTCTTGGTTCGTGAATCACGATTGTCGCCACCGGTTCACGGCCTATTCTTTGACGCGTCCGGTCCTCGTCCCGAACAGGAGATGTGCAGAGTCGATCGTGTACAAGCTGTCGGGGGGGCGACAGTCACCAGGCTCGATCACAATGCGGTCTACCTTGCTCGGGAGCTTTCCCAGCCATGCTGGAAATGGTAGCAACGAGAGAAAGCACGGCGATGAAGGACGGACCTGGCTTGGATCTCAGCAGATCGTTTGTACCTGGGACGAGAGAGCGAGCAAAGCCTGCTAGGGCGCGCCGACCGGAATCTGGGACTGCACGCTCTCGATGGCTTCGTAAACGCGGGGATGTACGCAGACTTCGTAGTAATGCTGGTCGGTCAGAGTCTTGAGAGCGAAGTTCCGCGCATCCACATGGGCGATCCGTCCCTCGCGCACGATGATGCGATGAAATAGTCCCTGGCCCAGGGGCACCGAGCCACTGTAAACGCGGACCGTGGAGGTATTCCAGATCATGGGTACCTGCAGGTCGTAAGCCTGCAAGGAAATCTCGCTGCGCAGCTTCTCGAACGCCGCTTCATTGATATGAATCCCGCCAATGTTATAGCGCAGCAGGAACTCGCTGGGCTCCCCACCGGTTTCGCTGTCTTCCACGGTTTTGAACGAAAACACATTGAACAGCAGTTCGCGGGATTCAAGCACGCTGCGCAAGCCTTTGCTGCATGAAGAAAGTCGGTCGCTCTCGTTGATCGCTTTGGAAATCATGATCTGCCGGGCCCCGTCCATCAAGTACATAGGCGCGGAGTCCTGGTAGCAGATGCCAATCCCCAGCTCTAGGCTGGGGAGGCCGCTCGAGAGTGACCGCTCGTTATACGCCGTGACGATCTCGATGATCTCCTTGGCCAGCACGCAGGTGCGGGAAACGCCCAGGCCGGGTTCGCCGTCACGTTCGAACATAGCAAGAATGATCGCATCGCCTTCGATGAAGACCTTCTTGGCTTCGTATTTTCCCAGCAGCTTGTTGATGGGATCGTAGAAGTTCAAGCTGAAGTATGAGGCCGGGTTCAATCCACGTTCGAACAGCGTGCGGGTCAGCGTGGTGGACTCGCGAATGTCGGCCTTGAGTACCACGTGGTGAACCACTTTCTCTTCTTCCGAGGGCCGCTGTTCTTCCGGCAACAGGTATTCGTAGAGCGTGTTGTTGATGGCAGAGAGTTCGCGGAAACGCTCGCTGGTGATCACGTTGACGGTGTCCATGGCCGAGACCACGGCTTCCATTCGGCGCAAGTCGCGATGATAGCGGGTGAAGTCGGCAAAGAATCGTCCGGCGAGTTTCGCGCGGTCGGCCGGCCGGCAACCGATGATCTTTTTGACGGTGGCGTGCAGATTATTGGGCGAGATCTTGCCTTGCCCTTCCAGCAACGTCTCCACGCGTTCCAGCTCGGCGCGTGAGATGAGAGCGTTCTTGAGCTGCTGCGGATTGATAGGCGGAGAATACTGCGAAAGCAGTGGCACCACTTCGTAGGACGCCACTACGTTGCCGATCACATTTTCGCGTTCGAGCAGGTCCACCCACACGCCGAGCAGCGCACGTTGCGCTTTGCCCTTGGCGGTAGATTCATCGGGTGCGCCGCCACCCATGATCTCCTGTGCGTTGTCGGGAACGTTAAGTATGGAGTCCACCTGCGGGTCATCTATTTCGTTGACCAGCTCCAGCATCTTCAGATACTGGGCGGCAACTTCGCGCATGGTCTGGAAGCGGTCGCAGTCGCGATCGTAATTCCCCATCATCACGTAGTGTTCTGCGTTGAGATAGTTGTCTTGGCCATCCTCGGTGAACAAGAGGCGGTTTAAAAACAAATCATACGCACCAGCTGCAACCTCGCCGAAGAGCGACCGCCGGGTCCGGCTCAGACCTTCTTTCTCGGCGTCGCGGATCAGTGAGAACAAGTCTTGTCCGGCACGACGCAGGACCGCTTTCTTGTTGATCTGAAAGCGAGCAAAGCGCTCGCGGAGTTCCATCGTCCGCGCCATTCCCGATTGCCGCGGGCCTTCATACTGCTTGACGCGTGCCCGGCAGCGCTCAAGGACCAGGCTGTACTGGTTCACTAACTCGACACGCTGAAACTTGAGCGAGGCCAGGCGAAAGAGTAGATCGAGCGCAACGTTGTTCTCGGCCTTAGCGCGGGTGAGCGCAGCTACGTGGAGGTCGGTGAGCAGTCGTTTGAACTCGTTGGGATCAAACGGCTTGGGCAGTCGTCCGCGCTGCTCCCATGCGCGCTGCAGCGGCTTCTCTTGCACCTGCACCGGAGACGACTCGACGGAAGCCAGCTCTTCGACGTTCCCATGCTTGGCGATCAGACGAAAGATGTGCAGGCGACCCGCGTCTGAGAATTTGGGGCTCAAGAAAACGTCATGACGGACGTTGTCAATACCCGTGACCAGGTCGTCCAAAACAAGCGACGGTTCGTAGCCGGTCAGGGTGAGCTGACGGGCATACTCGGACGGGTTCCCGCGTTGGAGGAACGAAAAGGCCATGCGCTACCGATGTTCAATATGGGGGAAATCGGATTCTAGCGCAGTTTGCTAAGTCGGCTCACGTTACCATAGGCACCTTTACGGGAGCCTGGGTGGGGGAATACTGAGCCCATCCGTTGAGTTTGCCGGCTCGCAGTTTAAAAACCGGTCTTCGACTGCGAGTTTTTCCTGGCTTTCTCAAATTCATCGCCCGGCACCCAGCCAGCCAGATCCGGTTGGGACGCCACCTGCCAGCCCAGGGCGAAGCCGAACTTGGCCATCTTGGCGTCTCCGGTGAAGTCCATATCGGGATGGTACTCGTCGGACGGCTGGTGGTAGCGATGGGTGAGGTAGTCCTGCTCCTTTTCTTCGCCCCAAGCAAGATCGTGGCCTTTGAACAGAGGGCCTTCGTTGAGGCTGAAGGCTGGCACGCCGACGCGGGCCATACTGAAATGATCTGAGCGGTAATAGTGTCCGGCTTCCGGGTGATCGTCGGGCTGAATGGCCATCTTAAACGCCGCAGCCACTTGCGCCACGAGCGGATCTACCGTGGTTCTCTCAGCGCCGGAAACCACTACCTGCTCCGGCTCGCCGAGGGGCTGAACGTCGTCGTAATTCAAATCGAGGGAAATGTCCCGCGCCGGCACCGGCGGATGCTCGCCCAGATACTTTGATCCCAGCAGGCCTTGTTCTTCCGCGGTAACTGCGGCAAAAAAGAGACTGCGCGGCGGTTTCTGTAACGCCCCGGCATATGCTCGCGCCAGTTCCAGCAGGATGCCGCAGCCGGTGGCGTTGTCGGCCGCGCCGTTATAGATGTTGTCACCCGGCTCGTTCGGATGGATGCCAAGATGATCATAGTGCGCGGTATAGATCACCGCCTGGCTCTTCAGCTTGCGGTCCGATCCCGCAACTTTCGCCACTACGTTGCGCGAAGCAAACATCCGTACCTTGCTTACGATCGTCTCTTTCAGCCGCACGCCCAGGTCCACCGGTTTGAAGCTGCGCGAGTTCGCGTCCTTCAGCATCTTGTCGATATCCATTCCCGCTGTCTGCGCCAGCTTGCGCGCAACCTCGAGCTGAATCCAACCTGCCGATTGCAGCTTGGGCCCAGTCTCATCCTTTAGCAGTGAGGTCTCTCCGCCCCAGGAATTGCGCACGACCTCCCAGGGATAGCTGGCCATTTCGGTCTTGTGAATTAAGATCACGGCCACCGCGCCCCGACGCGCGGCTTCTTCGTACTTGTAAGTCCAGCGGCCGTAGTAGGTGAGGGCACGGCCCTTGAAGAAGTCGGGATCGTCCGACGGCGGCTCGTTTACGAGCATCAGCAGAGCCTTGCCCTTGAGGTCTACGCCTTTGTAATCGTCCCAGCTGTACTCGGGGGCGTTTATGCCGTAACCCACAAAGACGATGGGCGCGTCGATCTCCGACTTCTCCGCGTGCGTCTGGTCGGTGGCCACATAATCGTCGGCAAACTTGAGCGCGGTCTGGGGCCCCGACTTGGGGACAAAAGCAAAATGGGTCTGATTGGAGTCCGTGGTTACGCCGTAGAATCTGATGTCCTGGAAATAAGTCCCGTGGTCGCCGGCGGGCTGCATCCCGTAGCTCTTGAATTGCGCGGCAATCCAGTCCGCGGCCCGATCGCCGCCCTTCTGGCCGGTCCCGCGGCCTTCGAGCGAATCATCGGAGAGGTATTTCACCGTCGCCCGGATCCTTTCCGGATCGATCGAGCTCATCGCCTTCTCCGCCGGCGCGGGCAATGAAAGTTGGGCTTGCGCCGCTAGCGACGCGCAGATAGCAAAAAGGAGAAAGATAAGGTTTTTCATCGTAAGCACTTAGCATTCAGCACCCCGCTCGGAGCAAATCGGGCCATCGGGAGATCCGATCGCCACGATCGCTTAACCTCACCCGATCTGGCTTGGAGGCTGGATGCTGATTGCTGAATGCTTGGTCCGCGTCCCGCGGTTCAATTTTTAGACCCTCAACCCGGTTTGTAATCCGGAATCTTCTCTCCAGGCGCGAAGAGCGGGATCGCGTCTTTGCCACTAAGCCGGGCGAGCCTCTGGCTCAACTGCTCGACGTCCCTGCGCGACCAACCAACGCTCGAACTCTCGACCTCGCCCGCCGAAGAGATCACAAAAATCGTAGGCACGTTAGTCAGTCCGTAGGCGTTCGAGACAGGATACTTTCCCTTCTCGTCCAACAAGGTCGGAAAGGTGACTCCGTATTCGCGATTGAATGACCGGGTGTCGGCCGCGTCGTTCTGGGAGATGCCGATAAGAGTAAAAGCACTGCTCGCGCCGTAGGTCTGGAAAACTCGTTCTAGATAAGGGAAAGTGAACTGGCAGACGGGGCAGTTGACCTTGAAGAAGGCGGCGACGACCGGACCACGCCGGAGCGCGTCTTCGAGCGAAAACTTCTTGCCGTCCAGAAAAGCGAGGTCAATTCGCGGCGCGCGGATCCCGGATTCCAGTGCTGGCATGTGCAACTCTTCTCCGGTTTCTATTCTAAATGAGATCGGGACTAGGTTCGCCGAGCTGGCTTGGAACAGAACCGTTGGATCTCAAGTAGGCTCCTGTGCCTCTGCCTGCCCTTCAGAAACGGACGCGTGGCAAGAGACAGGAACGCGGGAATCAGGATTCACATCGGGGAACATGAATCGGTCTCCCAGGGCATTTGTTAACCTAGAGGCGGGGATCTTCGGCCATATGCTTGCCGTCCGCGACAATTTCACGCAAAGCATCAGCGCGCTGCACGCCAATAAGATGCGGACTTGGCTCACCATGCTGGGTCTGACCATGGGCGTGGCGACGCTGATCACGGTGATGACTATCGTACAGGGCGCCAACGTCTACGTGGAGCAAAAGATCGCCAATCTGGGCACGAATGTTTTTCAGATTTCGCGCATTCCTTTCGCAGTCACCGATTTTACGATCCTGACCAAGGCACAGAAGTACAAAAGGATCGAGATCGACGACATGCGCGCTCTAGCCGACAAGTGTGGCGCGTGTGAAGAAGTCGGCGCTAGCGCGACCACGCCGGTGCACGCGCGTTACGGCAACAAAGAGCTTCAGGACGTCAACCTTACAGGGTTGACCGCGAACATGGTCGATATCGACACGCGCAGCGTGGAATCAGGTCGCTTTTTTACGGCTTCGGAAACCGAACATCGTGCTAACGTCTGCCTGATCGGCGACACGCTCGTGCAACAGCTTTTCGGCGGCGAAGACCCCACCGGCAAGCTCATTCGCGTTGAAAGCGACGAGTTCCAGGTGATCGGGACCATGGAGAAAGTCGGGAGCGTGCTCGGTCAGGACCAGGACAACTTCATCAATGTCCCGCTCTCGGTTTTTCTGCGCATGCAGGGCTTGCATACCACCTTGACCATCAACGTGAAGGCGAACGGCAAACGATTCGAAGATGCGCAGGATGAAGCACAGCTGATCCTGCGTACCCGCCGTCAGGTTCTGCCAAACGCGGAAAACGATTTCTTCATCGGCACCAAAGAAACCTACATGGCGCTGTGGCGGAGCATCAGCTCGGCCTTCTTCGGAGTGTTCATTCTGGTAAGCACCATCTCAGTGATCGTGGGCGGCGTGGTCATTATGAATGTGATGCTGGTAAGCGTCACGGCGCGACGACGCGAAATCGGGGTGCGGCGCGCCGTGGGCGCCACGCGGCTCGACATCCTGCGGCAGTTCATGGCGGAGAGCGTGATGCAGTGCGTCGCGGGAGGCGCAGTCGGAATCACCCTGGGCTTTCTCATCGCGCTGGCGCTCAGGACTTACACGCCGTTTCCGGCTGCTGTACAGGCATGGGTGGCGGTGCTCGGAGTACTTCTGAGTTCGGCGACAGGGTTGTTCTTCGGGATCTATCCCGCGGTGCGTGCGTCGCGGCTGGATCCGATCCTGGCCTTGAGGTCCGACTGATGGCGATCATGACCGCATCTCAGGCCCGGGAAAACCTGCTCGCGGCGTTAGAGACACTGCGCTCGAACAAGGTGCGGTCAGCGCTGACCGTGATCGGCATTGTGATCGGCGTGTCTTCTGTCATTGCCATGGCTGCGGTCATCGGCGGCCTCAACAAGTTTGTCCAGGACAAAGTGGAGTCGCTGGGATCGCATACTTACTTCCTGTCGCGATTCCCGCCGGGGTCCGATCCGTTTCATTGGCCGGAGAAGATCCGCACCCGCAAGTATTTCGAATACAACTACGCGGACTACATCAAAAGCGCGGCGCCGGACGTCGACATTGTAACCACGGTAGGCACACGGGGGTTCTTCTTCGGTGGCGCCAACCTGTTGATCGGCGGGGGGCACAGCGTGGAAAACGCTATTGTGCGCGGCGCTGAGCCAGAATACATTGACGCGATCCCTCTGTTCAGCATCCAGCGCGGCCGCTTCGTCAGCAATTTCGACGAGGAACACGCGCGCGCGGTGGTGGTGCTGGGTGCGGCCATCGCTGAGTCCTTGTTTCCCAACACCGACGCGGTGGGGAAGACGATCCGCATCAACGGCAGCCAATACGACGTCATCGGTGTCTTCGACCCCGACCAGGGCCTGTTCGGTGGTCCTGGCGTGGATGCGTTCGCCGTAATCCCGCTCAGCAACTTCCACAAGGAATATCCGGACGCCAAAGAGCTGGTGCTGACCTTCACCATTCCCGTCGGCGTCGACGTCGATAAGGCCCAGGACGAGGTCATTCAGGCCATGCGCCACCTGCGCCGCGTACCCACAAGCAAGGAGAACGATTTCGAGCTCAGTTCGCCCGACTTCCTCAGCAATCTGTGGAATCAGCTCACCGGCGCCCTGGTGATCCTGACCACCATCATCAGCTCCATCGGGCTGGTGGTGGGCGGCATCGGGGTCATGAACATCATGCTCATCTCCGTCACCGAGCGCACGCAGGAGATCGGCGTGCGCAAAGCCATTGGCGCACGCCGGGCGGACGTACGCTTGCAGTTTCTGCTCGAGGCTGTGATGCTCACTCTTGTGGGCGGCATCATCGGCATTCTGACTGGCGCAGCGATCTCGGTGCTCGTGCGCGCTTCAGTACCTTCGATTCCGGCTGCGCTCTCTTCTCTGTGGGTGGCGATCGGGTTCATCATCTCGGTGGGCGTAGGACTGCTGTTCGGCTACTACCCCGCGAATCTGGCGGCGAACCTCGATCCCATTGTCTGCCTGCGCTACGAATAGCAACCTATTCTTGCCCTTGGTACCTCTGGATTTCACGTCCTGTTGTGGCTAAGCTCGCGCCTGGATTGTGTCCCTTGACATGTAGAACTTCTTGACGATCTACGTCTGGTGATCGGACACGGCGCTCGGATGATTCTTATCGGCCTGGCGTCGGGCGTGGCGGTCGCGCTGGCGCTTAGCCAGCTCATGGCAACTCTTCTCTTCGGCCTCAGCCCCACCGATCCTTTGACCTTCGTTGGCGTGGCCCTTTTGCTGATGATTGTGCCGCTCTCGGCCTGCTACGTCCCGGCGCGGCGCGCGGCCCGTGTCAATCCCATCACGGCCCTGCGTTGTCAATGATCAAGCCAGCAGCGAGCGAACGAAGAATCTTTCGGGCCAGCCCAGTCAAGGGCAATTTCTCCGACGCGCGCACCACTACCCAGCGACCGGTCTTTCGCGGCCGTCCGTTGCCGGCAAAGACTTGGACAACGTAGTCGGTGGTGGTGATGGAGTGTCGCAAGGTAAGAATCGCACCCGACATTAGCTCGGTGGTGTTAACCGACGGCAGCTCCCACATGCCTGGCATCAACAATGATGAGCACTCGCGCTGACACAGAAACACGCTGCCGTTCTTACGGAACAGCTCGTAGTTCAGGATTGCCTTCTGCCGCGACAACGGCTTAGGTCTTCGCTCCGAGCCTCGGAAAGCGCACAAAGCAGCCGCCGGGCATCTCCCACACATGGGTTTGCCCGGTAAGCATACTAGAGCCCCCAACTCCATCAACGCCTGATTGAAGTCGCCGGGACGCCGCCGATCAAGAAGCTTGCCTGCGGCTTGCCAGCACAGAGCGTCTCCTAGCGGCCGGCCTGCCAAACGTCCCAGCACGCGCTTGACGTTTCCGTCGACCACCGCAGCGGGCTCGCCGAAGGCGATACTAGCTACGGCGCCGGCCGTATATCGGCCGACACCCGGCAGTTCCCGCAGCGCATCCACGGTTGAAGGAAAACCTCGACGACGCACGATCTGCTTTGCGGCCGCGTGTAGCGCGCGCGCGCGTCGGTAGTAGCCCAAGCCACTCCACTGAGCGAGCACCGTTTGTTCGTGCGCCCTGGCCAGCCTGGTGAGGGTGGGGAACCGCCGTAGAAACTGCTTGTAGCGCTCTTTGACAACCGCCACGCGCGTCTGCTGCAGCATGATTTCGGAGACAAGAATGCGGTAGGGATCGCGCTCGCCGCGCCAGGGAAGATCACGCTTCTCGCCGTCAAACCAGTGAAGAAGCAAGTTGCGGAATTTCCTCGCGTTGATCTTGCCGCGAAGCGCCGGCACAGAAGGCATGACCGGGAATTGTAGCCTACCCCCAGCCTTCCGAGGATGGACGTTCAGTTCGCCTGAATCGAAGTATGCGAACAGGCAATGAGTCTCCACCCACCTTTGACCTGCTGCCACACGGAGACCACGCGGAAGAGTGAGGCTGACCGGCCGCCGTTAAGCTCGAGCACGTAAGTAATCGTCATATCGGGGCCATTGGGTTGTACCTTGAGTTCGCCCAGGGAGAAGTCGGTAAGCGTAACGCTCTTCCAGTATTCGAGCCAGCCGGCTCGGTCGAAAGCTGCGCCCTTCTGGTTCACACCGACGAACGTCGGGGCCAGGCGATACTCGACGTCTTTCCAGTTCTTCTCGCGGATGGCTTGCCACATCAGGCGTTCGTACTGCTCCGCTCCGGTGGCATTCTTCCAGTTGGGATGCTTGGGCGCCCTGCCGATTGTACAACCGGTTAGCACCAGGCCCAGAACCACAGAGAACACCAAGGACCCGGAAGGAATCAAATGTCGTTTTTCAGCCCGTGCGTGCTGCGGCATCAGCTCTCAACTCATGACGGCAACGGAAAAATCAAAGAGGCACAAAGCATAACAGCGGTTGTGCCCCTTTGTATGTTTAGCGGTTACTGCGGAACTAATCTCCGAAGACCTCTTCCTTCTCCTTCTCCAAGACCGGGGTAGCCTTGCCGTTCGCTGGAGTGATGGAAGCCAGGGGCACAAAACCGTCCTGTGGCTTGGGTTCCTTGAGGATGTGCTCGCGATAGAGGGCTTCCATGCGTGCGTCTTCGGCCGATTTCTTCAGTTTTTGGTCGCGGGCGCGTAACTTTTCTTCGCGGGCGGTCTTGGCGATACCCAACTCGTCGAGCGTGGTGTTCCGGCCGGCGTGCACGTGAGCTTCGTTCAACCGCAGGTGGTGTGCGCCTTCGGCCAAGCCCACGGCCTTGCCGCCCGCGAAGATTTCGTGGCGTCCATGCTCTTCGTACCATTTGGTGAGCGTGGCCGTCATGTGCATCTTCTCGATGATGTTGCGCCAGCCCACGCCCGTGTTGTAGGCGCAGAAGCTGATCTCGCCTTCCTGCGTGGCGTAAGGAATGATGCATTGCTCAGTGCGCCGGAAATCGTAGTTGTAGAGGTCCTGGAACCACATGCCAGCGATGAACAGGAAGTTCCAGCGGTCGGTACGGCGCTTTTTTATGTCTTCGATCGTACGATCGCCGGTAATTTCGCCATACTTCTTGTCGGCTTTCTTGGTCGCGCCGAAAGTCTTGTCGAACTTCTTCAGCAGATCCATCAGCTTGAAGTGTCTCGGAGCCTTGAAAGGGTCGTAGTTTTTGGCCAGCGCCAAAGCCATGCCGAAAACGGAGAGGAAGCGGCCGCGCCCGGCGTCATTGATACGGGCCACGTCCTTGGCGATGTGATCGCCGTTCAGGAACGCCGTCACTGGGACAGCTTCTTTGGTTTCCTTGTCGATCATCACTGCCATGCCCACGCCGCAGTTCGGGTGGCAGCCGCAGCTGAGCTGTCCCCAGTCGGCGCTGGGACCATGAATCAGGTCGGCCCAGTCGGAGAAGGTGGACATGAACGAGATCGGGAACCAGTCGCGGGCGGGCTCGCCCAGGCCGGTTTGGTTCTTCACATCGTGGGCCAGATGGCTCAGTGTATAGCGCTGGGCTTTGCGGCGATCCTCGGTGATCTCTTCGTCGCGGCCGGTGAAGGAAACCGGCTGGAAGCTCAGGAAACTGATGGTCTTGGGATTGTCCAGCGCGAACTGGATGATGCGACCCACCTGCTCATTGTTAATGCCGTTGACGATGGTGGTGACCGGCACGATCTCCACGCCCGCTTCGTGCAGATTGTGGATGGCACTCAGCTTCACGTCAAAAAGATTGCCGACCTGGCGATGGGCGTTAGCGGCGTTGCCGATACCGTCAAACTGCAAGTAGGCGTATCGCAGACCGGCCTCGGCCGCCTGGCGGGCGAACTCCGGCGACTTCGCAAACTCGATCCCGTTGGTGGCGGCTTGCACCGAGTTGTAGCCGACTTGCCGCGAGTAACGTACCGCGTCCAGAAAGTAAGGCGAGAGGGTAGGTTCGCCGCCTGAGAACTGTACCGACATCTGCCGTCGCGGTTTGATGGAAATGGCGTTATCCAGCATCTGCTTGGAAGCCGGGGCGCCGGGCGATGGGCTGAGAAATGCTCCCGCGGAGCAATTCTAGGTCCGCTGTGACCCCGTTAGCTGCCGTGCCGGGCGGAAGGTGAACACGGCAAGGAAGGGCCAATAGGCGACATCCCGCGCCCTTCGCGTGCGCGGTAAAAAAGTATAGGCTGCCCTTCTGGGCCATCCGTGCTGGGGCTGCACATGAAACGTCGAACCTTCCTGCATCTTGCCGCAAGTGCCGCTAGCCTGCCTGTTCTTCCCCGCCTTGCACGGGCGCAGAC
>DATDGP010000034.1:0-8003 GCA_036522035.1 Terriglobales bacterium | reverse complement strand
GTCTCCGTGGGCTAGATTGGCTCCGGGGGACATAAGCTTTTCGATGTGCGCCTGGGCGCGCAGAGTTTGCAGCCAGTCGTTGAGCATCTCATCCATGCGCTGTTCGACCAGGATCTTTTCAATCTTGCCGGAAACCTCGGCCAGCGGCGGGACCGTCCCGCCCCTGCGTTCGAGCGCCGGCAGCAGCGTCTCCAGATAATAGGTTTGAATGTCGGCGCGATCGATTCTCACCAGGCCGCGAAAATGCAAGTCGACGTAACGTAAGACCCGGAATTCAGAAATCACGTGGACTTCCACGTCGATTTGCGTGAGACCGTACGACGCTAACAACGCCTTCCAACCTGCGTCAGTGGCGGCGGCCGGAATCTTGCTGCGAATCTCTTTGATCTGTTCCGCCAGTTCACTGGCCGAAGGATCAAGCGGCGCCGACTGTGCGATCTGCTGTTCCAGGAGCACGCGATCAATCAACCGGCCGAGCACGGCCTCGAGCTCCTGGGCTGAGGTCTTATCGCCGCTGGCCGGCTTGCCCTCGAGCATCTGTTCTACGCGCGCCTCCTCTTCGAGTTCGCTCTCCAGGATCACCCGCCGGTTCACCACCGCGACCATCCTGTCCACCACTTCCTGAGCGCCGGCCATCACCACCAGCAGGAACACGAGTGAGTAGGCGCGGCGGCGCATCAGAAGGTCTGTCCGATGTTGAAAAAGAAATTGAAATGCCGCAGCACCGAAGAGAAAGGTGGTACACACTGAAACGCCGGAACCGAACTTCCAGGAACAAACGTCGCGGGACAATTTGTCGGCGGCACCGGCTGGATGGGAGCCGAGACTGGGAAAGCAGGCGGATTGAAGTTGTAGGCGAAGTCAACGCTCACCGGTCCGATCGGCGTGCGATAGCGAATCCCGCCGCCCGCGGCAAACGACATGTAATTGAAGTTGCAGTTCGGTACCGCCGGGTTGAGACACGTCTCGCGATTCGGCTGGGAGAACTTATAGAGACTCGTGACCATGGCGTTCGGCGTGGTGAAAGCATTGCCGATATCATTAAACACTACCAGACTCAAGTTGTTCCCGACATAGGGAAACAAAGGAACCGGCACCGGCGGGGAACGCAGCTCCAGGTTATTGATAAACAGCGCTTCGCCTCCTAGCGGCAACCCGGTAGCCAGGTCGCGCGGGCCCGCCTGGTTGACGCCGAAGCCGCGCAGCTAGGTAGCGCCACCGGCAAAGAAACGCTCTGGCAGCGGGATAAAACTCTCAGGGGGCGCGCCTGCGGCGGGAGCCACCACCGCGGCGCTGGTCCCGGCAAACGGCTCCTCGATGCCGACCCGCGTGTTGCGCGCAAACACCCAGCGCTTGCGGTCGAATTGATAGTAGGTGGAGTTCTGTACCACCCAGCGCACGAAGTTCGTCTGCGAGCCGAAGACGCTCGAGGCCACGCCGATGTCAGACGCCGAAAACGAGCCTTTGTGAGAATCCAGATCGTTGTCTCGTGTGTTCCGAATGTAACTGAACGCGGGCATGCCCACGCGCACCGGTTGCGAGAACAAGGGAACCTCAGCGGGATTGATCACCAGATTCGAGGTGTCGACCCGGCGATAGATCATGCGATAAAGAAGCGTGGTGGACCGGCTGAGACTCTGGCGGAGCTGCACTGAGCCTTCCTCGCGGGTCGCGGTAAAGGTACTGACGTCGTTGGTCTGCTGGTAAAAGGCGGTAAAGTCCAGGATCAGCTTGGGATTGTCGAAAAGGCGCGGCTCGGTAAAGCCGACTAAAGCCAGCTTCTCCAGGTTGCCGTAGCGAAGCTTGAGGCTCACCGTCTGATCGCGGCCCCGAAAGTTCGTGCGCGTAATACCGAACGACACGCGCGGGCTGACGCCAGTTGCGCCCTGGGGATTGATGGGACCAGCAGCTTGTCCGGTCTGGATTTCCAGACCCAATCCATAACTGAAGGTGTAGCGCTTGGCTTCCGTCAGCTGAAAATTGACGTTCTTCTGAGTGGTCTCGCCCTCAGGGTTTTGCACTGCCATGTTCACTTCGTTAAACAGACCCAGGTTGTAGAGGCCATTTTGGGAGTCGAGCATGGCGCGCTGGTTCAGCGGCTGTCCCGAGCGAATTCTCATCTCGTGATTCACCACGAAGGGCCGCGTGTAGTGCAGGCCGGCGATCAGGAGCCGGTTCACGAAAACCTGGTGGCCTTCGACGATCTGGTACGAGATATTTAGTTTGTTGGCGTCACCCGCCTGGGGCGTGGTGGAGTATGAGAAACGGGCATCGGGGAATCCGCGATCGAAGTACGAGTTGAGCACCTCTGTTTGATCGTTGATGACTGTGGCATCCGAGTACGGCTGCCCAGTTTCGGCGGAGATGAGACCGCGAATTGTGTCGGTGGAGACCGCCGAGTTTCCCTCAATGGTAACCTCGCCCACGAGTGTCTGCGGACCTTCGTTGATGCTAAGCACCACTTGCAGCTTGCCTTCCTGCCCGCGATAGTTGTCGTTGACGTGGGACGTAACCTTGGCCGCCAGAAAGCCGTTGGCGCGATAGAGGTCCTCGACGCTGGCGACGTCGCGCACCAGCAAGGCCTGGCTGAACAAACCATGCCGCAAGAGTACTCCCGCAGTCTGCATCTGCATACGCTCACGGATATCTTCAAGCCGGAAATATTTGTTGCCTTCGATCACTATGTTGGCCAGCTTGTGCCGCTGGTTTCTCTGCACCCGGTACACGACGTCCCGTCGTTCATCGCCGGTACCCCGCTGGCTGAAACTGACGTTGGCGTCGAAATAGCCCTCGGTTTGCAGAAAGTCCTTGATGTTGCGCGCGCCTTCGTTGAGCAGGTCCTCGTCGATGGTGTTTTCTTCGAACACCGGAACAAGCCTTTTTACAGTGCTCCGACTCAGCTTGGCGCCTTCCACTTTAACGTCCACGATCGGGCCGGGGATAATCTCGAAGGTGAAATCCAGGGTATTGCTCTCAGGATGGTAAGCGCGTTCGGTCAGCGTGACCTGGGCTTCGAGCAGGCCCTTCTTCTGCAAGCGCTTGCGCAGACGGTCGGTGGCACGCCGGGCCAAGCCTTCGCTAACTTTCTGTCCAGGACGCAGCTTGGCGATGTCAGCGACCTGTTCCGGGGTGTAGGTGGAAGTCCCCGTGGCTTTGACGTGGCCCACGCGCGCCGCTGCGCCACGCGCGACCACAAACACTACCTTGACCTGCTGATCGATCGCGCTCCAGTCATAGTACGGCTGGACGGTGGCGCGGTAGAATCCGCCTTCGCGCAGCGTCCGCTGCATGCCCTCGATGCCGGCTTTGATCCTGTCTTCGGTAAATCGATCGCCCAGAGCCAGCCGGCTGGCACTGACGAGCTGAGTGTCCGTAGGACGCGATGCCGATCCTTCCGAGCGGATGGAACCGAAGAAATAGTTCTCCCGCGTGGCGAAGACCAGGTCCAGATCGCCATTGGGTTGGAAATGAGCCTCCACCTGGATCTCGGCGAAGCGGCCGGTATTAAAGAGGGCCTGAACCGATTGCCGAACCTTGTATTTGTCGAGCGGTTCGTTCGCCTTCTGCAGCACGAGAGGCTCTAGCGATTCCGGATGATCGACGGCCGGACCGGTAATCTGCACTGCAGCGACTCGTGTCCCCTGCAAACTGTTCAGTCCGGGCACGCTCTGTGGCGGACTGGACTCCTGCTGTTCGGCGGTGGCTGGCAGCCGTGCCCACAGCAGCAAGAAGACGCACGTCAGACAGACTGGATGGAAACGACGCAAAAATCTCCCTCGTTACATCTGGAAAGCTCCTGCTTATTCTTCGATGGCCGCGCCATGGGCCCTCGTTGCAAAGGTAGCCTCTTTTCCGTCAGCTCGAGGGCGCTATCCCGCCCCTCGCAGCAAACACCTATAATAAACAGGGCATGAACTTCCAGGACCGATATTCGCGCCAGGTACTGTTTCCTGGGATTGGCCCGGAAGGCCAGAGGAAACTGGAGCTGGCAGCAGTGACCGTGGTCGGATGCGGCGCCACCGGGACCTGCGTTTCTTCACTGCTGGCCCGAGCCGGGGTGGGGCGTATGCGCATCATCGACCGCGACTACGTCGAGCCCAGCAATCTGCAACGCCAGTCGCTGTTCGAGGAAGCCGACGCCGCCGAATCCCTCCCCAAGGCCCTCGCTGCAGCGCGGAAGATCGCCGCGTTCAATTCTGAAGTCCAGGTCGAGCCCGAGATCGCTGACCTTACTCCGGAGAACGCTAGAACGCTGCTCTCGGCAAGCGATCTGATCCTCGATGCCACCGACAACTTCGAGACTCGCTACCTCATTAATGACTTCGCGGTGAAGGAAGGACGTCCTTGGATTTACGCCGCCGCTGTGGGTGCGTATTGCGTCACCATGAACGTGATTCCCGGTGATACCGCGTGCCTAACCTGCATCTTTGCTGAACCACCCGAGGGCACGGTGGAAACCTGTGACACAGCTGGCATCCTCAACAGCGCGGTCAATTTGGTGGGCTCCATCCAGGCTACGGAGGCTCTGAAGTTCCTTACCGGCGCTCAGGACAAGCTGCGTCGCACCCTGCTCTCCTTCGACGTGTGGAGCAACGACCGCGCCGAGGTCGCTGCCGGGCGTCCCCGGCCCGGCTGCCGGACCTGCGGCGCTCGCGATTTCGTCCATCTGGCCGGCCAAGGCCGTCCGCAAATCACTCTTTGCGGAAGAAACTCGGTGCAGATTCATGAGCGTCACCGGCCGGTGAACTTCGCCGAGCTCACCGGGCGGCTCCAACCCCATGGGAGGGTCAAGCACAACGATTTCGTGCTGAAATTCTGGCGCGAACCCTACGAGCTCACTCTCTTCCCCGACGGCCGCGCCATCATCAAGGGTACTTCTGACACTGCGGTGGCACGCAGCCTCTACGCACGTTTCGTCGGGAACTAGTCAACCAATCCCCTACGTTCCACCGGGTACGAGAGTAGGTTCGCTACGAAGCAATTAGATTTAACAAATTGCCTCTACCAGGTCGCGTCGATTCCGGTGCCGCGGAGCAGCAGCCACGAAAGCAGCGTGCCCACAAACAGAACTGCGACGCTCATGGCGATGCTTCCGGCAATCAGAACCCACAGCCACGGATGGCGGTCAACGGCTGTTTCCCGTGGTTGCGGCTGAACCGGTGGAACTTGTTTCGGCTGAATGGGCGGAACCAGAAACAATCCTTTGGAACTTGGACCAATTGGCGGGACAGGTGCTGCACTCATGGGCCCTCCTGAAGATGTCCTTACAGTGATGTCCTTGTATTCATGGTACAACCGCGGCATTTGCCATGGGACCACCCACAAGATAGGAGCACTCGATTCTTTTCGTTGCGGTTCAACTGTTCGGCTTTTTGGCTTGCGCCCGCGACCGTCGGTAGGTTAGCGCGATCAGCCCCTAGAAGGGGCCCGTGGAGTAGTCCTTGGGCAAAAAGAGAAAGTCCACCGCGCCATCGGGGCGTGCGATGTAGCCATCCAGGCTGATCCCTAATCCCAGAATGACTTTGCGCATGGCGGAATTGTAATCTCATCGCCAAGCTGGGCACAGATCTACGCGGCATCGCGCAGCGACGCCGCGGCCGACGCGGTGGAAGCTGGAATTGAGGCCGCCGGCGGGCCGCGCTTCAGCAGGTCGACCAGCCAGGCACGGCACGGTTCATCCAGGTTGGTAATCTCGATGCCGGCCTGCCGCTCCTCCGGCGCAGTCCACCGCACCTCGCCCTGCCCGGCGAAGATGCGGCCCTCGTCTTTGAAATTCAGTGTGAAATCGACCGGCCCTTCGCTCAGACTACCGCCTTTCTCGATGCAAAATCCCTTGCGGCCCAACGCGAGTTTCTCGCCTTCCAGCGCCGACGCCAGGCTGGCGAACCTGCCTTTGATCCTCGCCGCTACTCCGGGGCGTCGCGGCTCGCGCCACAGGTCGCTCGGTTGAACCAGGCAACGCCGCATCGCGCGCACCAGCTCTTCACGATCGATGGGCTTTTCGAACATCGCTTCGGCGCCCTGATCGTACGCCTCACGGAGAGTGAGATCGCTGTAGCCCGTTACCAGGATCACCGGCGGCCTGCCCGGTCTTGCACCATTGATGGCCTTAAGGAGCTCAATGCCGTCCATCACCGGCATGCGGACATCGGATATGACCAGGTCGATGCGGTTTGCGTTCAGGATGCGCAACGCCTCTTTACCGTTCTCTGCGCAGAGTCCGCGGCCGGCAACCCGGTTCAGCCATGCCAACATGGCTTCGCGCAACAAAGGCTCATCTTCCACCAACAACACCGAGGCTTCATCCAGATTCATGCCGCCTCCGCTTGCCGCGCCAGCGGCAGGACCAGGGAGAATCGCGTGTGACCCTCTTGCTCGTCGTACACCACTCGTCCTCCGTGTTCTTCGGCTATGGTCTTGGACAAGCTGAGCCCCAAGCCCGTGCCTTTGCCTACCTCTTTGGTCGTAAAAAACGGCTGCCCGATGTGGTCCCGCAATTCTGCGGGAATGCCTGGTCCGCTATCGCTCACCGAGACCACCGCCGCTCCGCCCTTAGCGGCCACGTCCACCCGCACCCATCTTTCGCCTTTCTCGTCCACTACGGCGTCAAGAGCGTTCTGCAGAAGATTCAGCAGCACCTGCTCAATCTGCACCTCGCGGCAAGAGATGCTCAGATCGGGAATGGAAGCAGGAAGAATCAGCTTCACTGATCGCGCCGCGAAGCGGGTTCGAGAGATCTCGAGAGTATCGTGAAGAATCTTGCCGATACGAACCGGGTAATACCTTTCCTTGGGTCCCTCGCGGGAGATCTTGCGCAAACTCTTAACGATGCCCGCGATTCGTTGTGCGGTTTCGCGAATTTGCCGACTGCTGCGCGCCACCACTTCCGGCGGCGCAGAACCGTTTTCCTCGATGAGCTCAAGCAAATCGCTGGCCAGGGCGTGAATGATCGCCAGGGGATTGTTGATTTCGTGGGCGACGCCACCGGCCATCATGCCCAGCGCGGAAAGCCGCGCGGCTGCCGCCATCTGCTCCCGGCTGGCTTCGATCTGCTCCTCCATCTGTTTCCGGCTCGAGATGTCGCGATTGATCTGCAAGATGGCTTGAGGAGCTCCGGCCGCATCGCGCTCCAACGACCAGCGGCTGGCCATGACCACCTTCTTTCCGCTGCGCGTGGTGTGCACTAACTCCCCTTCCCATCCGCCCCACGCCCGCACCGCAGCCTCGATCTCTTCTTCGGGAATAGGAAACTGAGTATGCAAAAGTTGGTTGGCTCCGACTCCCTGAGCTTCTTCCGCAGTCCAGCCGTAAGTGTTCCGCGCGCTTCTGCTCCAGAACGTGATCCGGCCTTCGAGATCACGGACGAAGATGGCGTCATGCGCCAAGTCCAGCAGCGCTGCCTGTTCGGCGAGTCTCTGTTCAGCCTGCTTGCGCTCGGTGATATCCTGCGTCACTCCGACCAGGCGGTTCACCTTGCCCTTGTCATCCACCACCGCGCCTCCTGCCGACGAGATGTGGCGCACCGAACCGTTCGGCAGAACGATGCGAAATTCGGCTGTGTCCGCGGTCTGGCGATCGAGCATGCCGGTTATGAAGGGTTGAATCCGCGGCAGATCGTCGGGATGGATCCGTGCCACCCACTCTTCGCGGCGCACGTGACCCTTGGCAGACATGCCAAAAATCTGAAACATTCTTTCATTCCAAACCGCTACGTCGGTGCGCTTGTCCCAGTCCCAAACTCCCATGGCCGCGCTCCGTACCGCTACCGACAATCGCTGACTTAGCACTCGCAGGGCTTCTTCGGCACGCTTGCGTTCGGTGATGTCTTCAATCATGCCCATGCCGTACACAGGCTTGCCCTGGCGATCCTGAATCACCGATGCGTTTACACGAACCCAGATCACCTCCCCGCTTTTGGTTACGTACCGCTTCTCAAGCTTCTGGGACTCAACGCCACGGGTAAACAACTCCCCGGCCAGGCTGACGGTCGGCCCGCGATCTTC
>DATDGP010000033.1:0-23229 GCA_036522035.1 Terriglobales bacterium | reverse complement strand
GTGGAGCGGCCGACGATCGATGGAGTTCGCAGGCACGCTCCGCTGACACGGATGGAGACACTCCTCGGGCAGCATCGAGCCGTATTTTGACCTGGAGTTGATGCATGCCATCGATGAAGGCAAACTCATCGGGCCCAAGATCAACGTGACGGGACCATACCTTGAAGGCGCCGGCGCCTTCACCCGCCAGATGCACGGACTCAAAGATGCCGAAGATGCCCGCCGCACCGTAGAGTACTGGACCGCCGAAGGTGCGCGGTCGTTCAAGGCTTACAACAACCTTACCCGCGCAGAGCTGAAAGCAGCCATTGACACTGCGCACCAGCACGGCATCAAGGTCACCGGACACCTCTGCTCGATCGGGTTTCGCGAAGCTGCAGACTTGGGCATTGACGATCTGGAACATGGCCTGACCGTGGACACAGAGTTCTATCCTGAGAAGAAGCCCGATGTCTGCCCGGTACCGAACCAGGCAGTCCAGGCAGCGGCCAAGCTCGATGTGAGCGGGCCGGAGATCCAGAACACGATCAAGACCTTGGTCGCGCACCACGTGGCCTTAACCTCCACGCTGCCAGTGTTCGAGCAGTTTGTTCCCGCGCGGCCCGACGAGCCGCAGCGCGTCCTCGATTCCATGACCGAGGATGCCCGCAAAGCGTACTCAGCCAACCGCAGCCGAATCGCCGCCAACAAAGAAAGCCCATGGTCGGTCATGTTCCCTAAAGAAATGGAGTTCGAGCGGGCCTTTGTTAAAGCCGGCGGCATGCTGCTGGCTGGTCTTGATCCCACCGGCATCGGCGGCACCGTGGCCGGCTTCGGTGACCAGCGCGAACTCGAGCTTCTGGTCGAAGCGGGCTTTACTCCTCTCGAAGCGATAAAAATCGCCAGCCTCAACGGAGCGCAGTTTCTTGGTGAAGCTGATCATATCGGTTCCCTGGCTGCGGGCAAGCAGGCTGACATCCTGATCGTGAAAGGCGATCCGTCAGCAAAGATCGAGGACATCGAGAACACCGAGGTCGTCTTCAAAGACGGCGTAGGCTGGGATTCAAAGAAGCTGATTGATTCCGTGAAGGGACAGGTGGGAACACGATAAGACCGCCACAGTGCCCATGCGGCACGACTGTCCACGGGGATGGGCGGTTCAACGTGGTCGGCGAGCCGGGTTAAGCACCAGCGACTCGTCGCGATTTGCAGAGTGTAGCACTTCTCCTTTGACTTTCGCTCGCCATAGCTGCTTTCATCGCAGGCGATTCTTCACGTATCTTGAGACGGACCAACTATTGTCAAGATGTTTCAGTTCGCCAAACCCCGGCTCGTCCTGGCCTCAGCATCACCGCGGCGGCAGGAGCTGCTGCGCGAGGCCGGGATCGCTTTCGACGTTTGGCCTGCGCACATCGCTGAGCAGCGCCGCCCGGGCGAAGCTCCCGTCCAGTATGCGTGCCGGCTGGCGCGGGAAAAAGCCTCAGCTGTAGCGCCGCGGTTCCCTGATCGCTACGTCCTGGGCGCGGACACCATCGTGGTGGTGGACAACCACGTCCTGGAGAAACCGCTCGACTTCGACGACGCGGTGCGCATGTTACAACTGCTTTCCGGACGCGGACACCAGGTCACAACAGCCGTCAGCCTAGTGGTCCCCGGGCATCAGAGCCAGACCAGCTCATCAACGACACAAGTTTATTTTCGCGAAATCACGGACGAGGAGATCCTGAGCTATGTGAGGAGCGGCGAGCCCATGGACAAGGCAGGAGCATACGCCATCCAGGGCGGGGCCGCGCCTTGGGTCGAGCGAATCCACGGCGAGTACTCAACTGTGGTTGGGTTGCCCCTGTCGGTGGTTCAAGAGATGTTGTCAGCGTCCGGTTGAACTTGAGGTCGAACGCGGGCGCTTACTTCTTGTCGCCCGGCTGAGCCGGCTGTGCAGGCTGCGAAGGCGTTGACTCGCCGTCCTTCATCGCCCCTTTGAAATTGCGGATCGCGTCACCCAGGCCCTTGCCCAGATCACCCAGCTTGCTAGGGCCGAAGAAAATGAGGGCAATCACCAGGATGATCAGCAGTTCCGGTATGCCAAGTTTTCCACCAAGGAATTGTGCGAACATGTTTGACTCCCGTCCGGAACCACCAGGTTGGGGCGTTCCGTTCTGCTTTCTGAAGGCTTTAATTCCCAACAGATTGTAGGTCAAAGTCGCGGGCTGAGTCAAAAATTCGTTAGCATTTAGAGGATTCTCCAACTAATTGCTTTCTATCAAATAAGTGCTGTCATTTCATATATTTGCGATGACACTCGCGAGCAGAGCCGTGCGTCGGGCCAATTCCCCGATCAGAACTGATTCGTGCTCGGCATGGGCGCCTTCCCCTACACCCCCCAAGCCATCGAGGGTGGGAATTCCGAGGGCCGAGGTGAAATTGCCGTCTGAACCTCCGCCGGTGGCCGACTCTTCGAGTGGCATTCCGAGCTTGGCCGCTTGCTCCTGGGCCAAGCGGAACAAGCGTACCGTTCCCTCAGTCCGCTCCATCGGCGGACGGTTGATGGCGCCCCTGACCTCGAGCGAGCATTCAGGGTTGTAGGGCCGGAGCGCGGCAAACTTTTCCCTGAGTTCAGCGGCGTCCGCTGCCCGGGCAATACGGATATCGATTGTCGCTTGGGCTTCGGCCGCAACCACGTTCGGGCGCGTGCCTCCTTGGATCACGCCGGGATTCACGGTGATGCCGCGGGAAATGTCGGTGAACTTCGACACGTCCAAAATCTGGCGCGCGAGTTCGACGATGGCGCTATGCCCCTTTTCGAAATCCACGCCGGCGTGCGACGCGCGCCCGGTCACCCGGATGGTGAAGTCGCCCACGCCTTTGCGCGCAGTCTTCAAGTGTCCGGCGAGTCCTTGGGCTGGCTCGAGCACCAGTACCGCTTCGGATCGCTTCGCGGTCGCTTCGACCAGCGGCCGTCCGGTGGTGCTGCCAACTTCTTCATCGGTGTCCAGCACAACGATCACAGGCCGATGATCGGAATGGCTTCCCGCCGCGCGCAAGGCCCGCAGAGCGAGCATCATCATGCTGATTCCCGCCTTCATATCGAGCACGCCCGGCCCGCGGACGCGGCCCCCCTCCACGCGGAAGGGCATTCCGGCCAGCGTCCCCAGCGGCCAGACCGTATCGAAGTGTCCCAGCAACAACACCGGCTTGACCCCGGAGCGGCCAGGAAACTCCGCTGCCAGGTTGTCACCGGCGTCTGCTTGCGGGTGGATCGTGACCTTGCCGCCTAGGCGCTCAAACTCGAGCGCCAGATGCTCGCCCAGGCGATCAAGAGCGGCTTTGTTGTCGCTGGGCGATTCCAGCTCCACCATTGTTTTGAGCCCCCCCAGCATGTCGTCGCGATGCTCTTCGCAAAACCTGAGCAGGTCGGCAGCGGAGTGGCGAACCGGTGATGTAGTCATTGCGGGTTTAAGTGCTCGGGCAATGATAAACCGCGGGCCGCATCCGATGCGAATACGAAGGCTCGAGGGCGCAGCGCCGCGAATCTAATGCGACAGCGACACCCAGGAGGCAGTTTTAACCTGCCCGCGAAATCTTCTATAATGCGCCCGTCGCATGAGTGAGACTGCTAACGTGAATACCGCCCCGGCTGCTGCCCCGGATCCCAAGCCAGCTCCTCTGGATATCCTCCAGATTCAGGCCATTCTGCCCCACCGATATCCTTTCCTGTTGATCGATCGCGTAGTCCAGATCGAGCGTAAAAAGAAGATCGTGGCCATCAAGAACGTCACGGTCAATGAACCGTTCTTCGCAGGACACTTTCCCGGCAACCCCATCATGCCCGGTGTGTTGATCGTGGAGGCGATGGCCCAGGCGGGAGCTACCCTGCTGCTCCTCGAAATGGCCCGCGAGGACAAGCTGGTAGTCTTTACGGGAATCGAACGCGCACGCTTTCGCCGTCCAGTGGGTCCGGGGGACCAGTTGCGCATCGAGGTCGAGGTGCTGGCCTGGCGCAGCATTGCCGGACGCATGGGAGGCAAAGTGTTCGTCGAAGGCAAACTCGTGGCCGAAGGCACCATCAGTTGCGCGGTGATCGACCGTCCGAAGGGGACAGCGAACGCCGGCTCGAGCGCGAACCTCAACGCCAGCGACAGCTCGAAATCCAGCGTCACTCCGGAAAAATGACGCATCCCACCGCCATCGTTGACCCCGCGGCGCGAGTTCCAGGATCTTGCACCATCGGCCCGTATTGCACAGTGGGCGCGGGGGTGGAGCTGGGGGAAAACTGCGAGCTGATCTCGCATGTGTCGCTTCAGGGGCCGGCCAGGATCGGCACTCACAACCGCTTCTTTCCTTTCTGCGCCGTCGGTGGCGAGCCCCAGGACGTCACCTACGCCCAAGAGAAAACGCTCCTGGAGATGGGCGATTACAACGTGATTCGCGAGTACGTCACCATCAGCCGCGGCACGGTGAAAGGCGGCGGCGTGACTCGCATCGGCAGCCACACATTGATCATGACCTCGGCGCACGTCGGCCATGACTGCGTGATCGGCGACCACGCGATGCTCATCAATCAGGCCACGCTGGCCGGCCACGTTTCCGTAGAAGAGTGGGCTGTGGTGGGCGCCCAGTCCTCTGTGCATCAGTTCACGCGCGTGGGTGCGCACGCCTATGTCGGCGGCGGGACGATCGTCACCAAAGATGTGCTGCCCTTCGCCAAAGTCTCTGCCCCGCGCGAAGCCCGCACCTTTGGCCTGAACGCCGTGGGGTTGGAACGCCGTGGCTTCTCCAAAGATCGCATCCACAACATCCATCATGTCTTCCGCGTCTTGTTCAACTCCAAGCTCAACACCACGCAGGCGCTGGAGAAGCTCAAGACCGGAGGCCATCAGGGGGAAGACGTGGAGCTGATCGTTCGCTTCATCGAGGAATCAGAGAGAGGAATCGTAAAATAGAAACTGCCGTAATCGCCAGATTTGGGAACACTTTACCCTCTTACAACCTAACGAAAGTACCGCATTCTGAATTTCGAATTTATGTCATCCATGGTCAGGTTCTTCCAATTTTGGCAATCCCGTTGATTCTGGCAATCGCTTGATAGACTGTCACCGTGTCTCCGGAAAATAAGCTCGGCTTGATTGCCGGCAACGGCAGCTTTCCACTGTTGTTGCTTGACGCCGCCCGCGCCCAGGGTGCTGAAGTGATCGTCGCCGCCATCAAGGAAGAGACCTCGCCTTTGATCGAGCAGCGAGGCGCCGCTCGGGTCCACTGGATGTCCTTGGGCGAACTCGGCAAGCTGATCGACACCTTCAAACGCGAAGGAGTACGTACCGCGGTGATGGCCGGCCAGGTCAAGCACAAGCAGATCTTTTCCGCCATCCGCCCGGACTGGCGACTGGCTAAGGTCCTGTTCTCGCTCGGCACGCGCAACACGGATTCGCTGATCGGCGCCGTGGCCAAGGTGCTCGAAGAGGAAGGCATTCATCTGATCAGCTCGACTTCCTATCTCGAGCCGCTGCTGGCCAAGCCAGGCGTGCTCACCCGCCGGGCACCCAGTCATGCCGAGCAGAAGAACGTCGCTTACGGACGCCAAGTCGCGCTTCATCTCGCCCAATACGATATCGGTCAGACGGTGGTGATCGCCGAGTCCGCCTGCGTCGCCGTCGAAGCCATGGAGGGAACCGACGCCACCATCCTCCGCGCCGGCGAAATCATGAAGAGCATGGAAGAATCCTCGGTGGGCGAGACCGCCGGCCTCGCCGGATCCGGCAACCCCAGCATGGAGGCTGGTGGTAGCACCACCCTGTTGAGCCGAGCACTCACGGTGGTGAAAGTTGCCAAGCCGAATCAAGACATGCGTTTTGACGTCCCAGTGATCGGCGTGAAGACTATCGAGACGATGGCTCAGGCCGGGGCTACCTGCCTGGCCGTCGACGCCGGCAAGTGCCTCTTCCTCGATGGCGCCGGCGTGATCGATGCGGCGGATCGTAAGGGCGTCGCGGTGATAGCCGGAGGCGGATGAATTCGCGCCTTCCTATCTTCTAAGTCGCGTTACTCACCGGCATAGGTACTCACCCTTATTTTGCACGGCGGCTTCGTGCCGCAACATGGATATCGTGATCCATAAGTTAACGCCCGCATGAGGTTCCTGGCCATCGCGCTGATCACGGCTGTGTTGTTGATTCACTCAGCGGCGCGCGCCCAAGATGCGGTCACGCCCTCCGCCTCCGGCCGTACCCCCGCATTCGGTGATCCCGCTACAGAAGAGCGGAAGCCGGTAAATCCAGCCAGTCCGGTTCAGCCTATTCGCCCAGCCCAGCTGGCACACCCCACACACAAGTTTCTGGACATCAAGAACTCGCTGGCCATCGCCGCGTTTGGCGCATCCCTAGCCGCCGATTCCTATTCGACGCAGAGGGGACTGGCTTACCCGAGCTTGCGCGAGCTCAATCCGGTGGCGCGTCCTTTTGTCTCCAGCCGCGCCGGTGAGATCGCTTACTCCGGCGCGAGTTTCGCTCTGTTCGGCGGTGGAATGTACCTGGCCCACCGCACCGGCCACCACAAGTTGGAACGTGTTGCCCCCTGGATCGTCGCCGGATGGGAAGGTCTTCTCGCGGGCTGGAACTGGCATGAGGTCGCGCTCGAACGCGCGGGACGCTAGCCGCGGCGGTCATCGCCGTAATCGCTGTGATCGGAACACCAAGACCCTTTTTTGCGACTCATCAACGCCAGACAAATGCGGATTTGGTGGTTGGGGAATGCGAAATTGGGTTCGTCCTATTGATTGATCTGCGGCAAACCAACCTTTGGTCGATCACCTCGATCTCCAAGAGGCTTATTCCTGGCTGATCTGCATCGAAGGATCGATATTGATCGATCGGGGCAAGCCTGAGCCTTGGGGGCCTGAGTAGGTAGCCACGATGCGGAAACTACCTGGGCTGACCTCTGCAGAGTACGTGTAGGGCCCTCGGCTCTCGCGACGCATCGAGAGTTCGCCCTGGGAGCGCAGCTCTTCGAGCGACACGTAGTCCCCGTGAAGGGCAGCGTGGGCACGTTCGGCCTGGGCCATGGCCAGCAGATCATTCTTGACACCGATCAGGTCCACTGTGGCTCTGGGATCGGAGGTTCCCGCAGTCATCGCGCTCTGGGTCTGGCGCATAAAGATGTAGGCGCCAACGGCCACAACGATTATCAATCCGACAAAGCCGAAAAGGCGAGACATGACAAGTAACCTCGTTTCTGAGCTGGAATACCTTTACTCTGCCGAGACCGCACGTCATCGCCGTGATCGGATCATCAGCAAAATTGATAGCATTTCTCCGGGACCAAGGTTGTTGATCACCTGCGATGGCGGCGATTTCGTATCACCGGATCAAGCGCCGCGATGACAATCGTGCGTTCTTTTGAATCATAGCCTTGGCTCCGAGGGCCGGGTCTGAGAAAATCTTGAGTTTGGCTGACGAAAGTCCAATCCGGGTAGCAGTCGTTGGTGTAGGTTCGTTCGGCAAGAACCATGCCCGCGTATATCACGAACTCGCCCAGCAGAGTGGTGCGATCGAGCTGGTGGGAGTGGTGGACACGAACGCTGCCCAGGCTGAAGCCGTGGCGGGGCAGCTCGGCTGCAAGGCTTTTGCTACGCTGGAAGAGCTCTTCGGCCGCGTGGACGCCGCTTCGGTAGCCGTACCCACGTTGCATCACCTGTCTGTGGCGGCGACGCTGATGGCAGCCGGCATCGACCTGCTGATTGAGAAGCCCCTGGCTTCCTCGCTCGACGAGGCCGACGAACTGGCCCGGCTCGCTCGAGCCAACCGCCGCATCGTGCAGGTCGGCCATCTGGAGCGATTCAATCCCGCAGTACGGGCTACGGCTTCCCTCATCACCAGGCCCATGTTCTTTGAGGTCCACCGCCTGAGCGTGTTTACGCCACGCAGCCTGGACGTAGACGTAGTCCTCGACCTGATGGTCCACGACATTGACGTCGTGCTGTCCTTCGTCAAGTCGCCCATCACTGATCTACGCGCCGTGGGGCTGCCGGTAGTGACGGGAAAGGTGGACATCGCCAACGTTCGCATGGAGTTCGCGTCTGGATGCGTCGCCAACCTGACCGCGAGCCGCATCAGCACCGAGCGCGTGCGCAAGCTGAGGTTCTTTCAGCCGCGAGAGTACATATCGGTCGACTACGGGCGGCAGGACGTGCTGCAGTTTCGTGTGACTGCCGAACAGCGATTCTCTCTCGACCAACTGCTCGGCATGGCCGCGGAGCCCTCTTCGTCGCCCATCCCCGGGGTGACGGTGAACCGTCCGCTGGTACTAAGAGAAGAGCCTCTGCACGCCGAACTCAAGGCCTTCCTGACCGCGGTACGCCAGCGGAGCCAGCCGGTGGTCTCGCTGAACGATGGTCGGGCCGCGCTGGCGGCCGGACTAGGCATTCTGGGTGCCATCCAGGAACATAGCCGTAAGGCTGGGCTTCTCGGGTTGTAAGGGTAATGTAAAAATCTGTAAAGAAAAGACCTCCGGTAAGCGCGCATCTTGAGATTTTTCCTGAATTTTGTCATCTTGCGCGAACCGATAGCCGCAAGCCAGACGCGTACCGGCCATTCTAATGAGAGAATAGTGGCAGCAACATCTTGCTCTTTTGGTGGTGTCTCATTCCAGTAGTGATGGAAGAGCAATCTCGAGCGGTGGAAAACCCTGTCCCTATGCACGATGACGAACTGCACCTGCTGCTGGGTGAACAGGGCGATGACGTTACCACCTATCGCCGTCGCGAAGCCGCGTGGATTTCGCTGGTGGTGCATGGCGTTATCATCTTGGCGCTGATCTTTATGCCCAAGTGGCTGCCCCGGTCGCTGGTCATATTGCCCGCGCGCGATAACAACACCACCATGATCATTTTGCCGGAAGACCAGCTTAGGGAGAAGCCTGCGCCAACCAACAAGGTCTCCGATCACGACAGGAAAGCGCAGTCACCGGTGCTCGACAAGGACACCCTGCGCAAACTGATGGACGCTCGAAAAGCGGGAGCGCCAAAGCCGCCCTCACCGCCACCGCAGCCCCAGGCACAACCGCAGCAACAGGCGCAGCAAGCCACGCCTGCCCCGCCCGTTCAGGGATCGGTCGCGCCACCACAGCCGCCGACCAACCAGCAGGCCAAACTGGAAGCGCCGCAGCCCAAGCAGAACCCTTTTGCCATTACTTCGCCGAGCTCTTCCATTGAGCAGGCGATCCATTCGGCGGCCACCAATCGGGCCGGAGCTAGCTACGAGACCAGTGGCGACTACGGATCGGGCCTTCATCCCCGAATTGAGCGTCGCGGCGACATGGAGATCCTGAGTGATACCCGGGGCGTAGACTTCGGTCCTTACATGAAACGGCTGCACGTAACCGTGCAGGACCATTGGGACCCGTTGATTCCCGAAGTCGCGCTGCCGCCCATGATGAAAAAGGGAGTGGTGGTGATTGAGTTCGCCATACTGAAAGATGGAACCATTCAAGCGATGAGTTTGGCGAAGAGCTCCGGAGACGTGGCCCTCGACCGCGCTGCCTGGGGCGCGCTCACCTCAGCGACGCCCCTGCCCAAGCTTCCTCCAGAATTTAGCGGCGATTTTCTGCGGATACGCGCCGCTTTCTATTACAACCCCGACAAACACGATTTCGAGTGAGTTGCGTTCACGAGGGGCGCTCGATCATCTTCACCAGCACCCGTTGTGCAAAGGGCATGTAGATGAGCGCCGCGCAAGCGCCCAGCGCTAGCCCCCAACCGATGCGGTCCGCGAGCAAACAGGGAGCCAGAGCCCACAACAGATCCAGCACGAACAGCGCTGGGAACAGCCGGTGATATTTCTCGCCGAACAGGTGATAGTCGAAAGCCGTGGCGGTAATCAGGTACAAGCGAACAGCCACGCCTACCAGCGCCGACACCAAGTACACGATAAGGATGATCATGGCGCCCCGGGACCAGATCATGGCAGCCGCGCTCGCAAGTTTCTGCCAGTCGAACAACGCCGAAAAATAAAACATCAGGTACATGATCTGCGCCAAGGCAAACAGCAGCCGCGCAGTGCCGCGCCGAGCTTTGGGTAAGTCGCTAGGCTCGGTATGCTCAGCGGCGACTGGAACGCCGGTTTGTGTTGGACCGTCTGCCATTGTGTTCGTTCGCGGCGTGGCGCCGGCTGGTGCGGGAGCAGCGGGCGGATCTTGGACCGTCTGGACCGCGCCCAGAAAACGGTACCCACGTTTGGCGATGGTCTCGATGTAGCGCGGATTGGCGGCAGAGTCTCCTAGGACATCGCGCAACTTGGCCATGGCCGTGTTCAAGGCGTGATCGAAATCGACGAACGTATCTTTCGGCCACAAACGCTGTCGCAGTTCGTCGCGCGTGACTACCTCCCGAGGGCGCTCCAGCAACGCCACCAGAACCTGAAAGGGTTGCATCTGCAAGCGGAGCCGCGTCGGCCCGCGCCGTAGCTCGACGGCGTTGACGTCGGCTTCAAACTGATCGAATCTGTATTTTAAAACGCGAGGCATCAGTGGTTCGTGGGCGCTTTCATTCGAGGAAGTTTATCACCGTAGATCGGGGCCGAGTCCGCCGGTCCGCGTTCCATCCGGCTCACGCCATGGCTACAATGACAGGGGATGGGCGCACTCCGGCAACAAGCACTCGGCCTGACGTTGATCGCGCTTCTCCTACTCTTCATTCCGATGCGGCTCGCATGGAGCGGATTGTGAACCTGCCTCTTCTGGTAGTGATCCTGGGGCCAACGGGCAGCGGGAAGACAACACTCGCACTTTTTCTTGGCGATAGGCTTGATGGCGAGATCGTGAGTTGCGACTCCCTGGCCGTTTATCGTGAACTCGAGATCGGCACAGCCAAACCTACTCGCGAAGAGAGGCAGCGCATGCCTCATCATCTGATCGACTTGGTCTCACCGACCGACCAGTTCACGGCGGGCGATTACTCGCGATGTGCGAGAAAGGCCATTCACGAGATCCGCGAGCGCCGGCGTTTACCGGTAGTGGTCGGAGGCACGGGGCTTTATCTGCGCGCGCTGCTCGAAGGTTTGTTCGCCGGAGTACCGCGATCTGAAGACCTGCGTTCGCGTTTGCGCGAGCGCGCTACACGACGCAGTCCCGAATACCTTCACCGGCTGCTAGGTCGCATCGATCCTGCGGCAGCAAAAAACATTCACGCTAATGACGTAGCGAAGGTGATACGCGCCCTGGAGGTCGTGATCCGCTCCGGACACCCAATAACGGAACTGTGGCGGGAAGGCCGTGATCCACTTCAGGGTTTTCGCATTCTCCGCCTTGGCTTGAATCCCGATCGCGACGCACTCTATGAGCGGCTCAACCAAAGGGCCCGGGAGATGTTCTCCGCCGGCTTAATCGAGGAGACTCGCGCGTTGCAGGAACGCTATGGACGCAACGTTCGTTCTCTCAGATCGCTCGGGTATCGCCAGGCGTCAGCATACCTGGATGGAGCATTCCCGCTCGATAAGGCCATTCTCGCGGTCCAACAAGGGCATCGCAACTACGCCAAGCGACAGTTGACATGGTTCCGTCGCGAGCCGGACGTTCAGTGGCGGTCCGGATTTGGTTCCGACCTTCAGATTCAGAGGGAGTGCCTAGAGGTGGTGAAGCATGAGATCGCGCGCAAGGATAGGTGACGATCTCGCTTGACCCAGGGAAGTTCGCTCCGTGCTCGGTTTTAAGCTCTCACGAAATGATCAGCGACTATGCTCACTCGCCTTTGCGCCGGACGTGCCCCACAGAGACATTGTGCGCGCTCAACGGATGTGTGGCATCAGCCTCCAGAGCACAACCAGGATCGCAGCCGCGATGCCGATTAGGTATCCGATGGTGCGCGCCGTGCCAATTTTCTCCTGCATGATGATCTGCCTCACCTCCATGTTAGCCTCCGCGCTTGCATTTTTCCATTGACAACGCAAATTGTGTCCCGCAATATCATGAATGTGATACGGCTTCAACGCGAATAGCGGACGAGCCGTGATCGAAATGGGCCCGAGGATTGAAAACTCTAAGGAGGACTCGATGGCGACAAAGAAAAAGGCTGCCAAGAAGAAGAAGAAAAAGTAACACTAGCGGAGCTAAGTCTCCGCGATTAAACAAGGGAAAATAGTTGTAACGGGTGTTCACCAGAACACCCATTTTTATTTGGCGCGAAGAAGTCTTCAACCGCTCGAGGCCCGCCGCTCCGCTCAATGAACTCTTCAGGCGCGATCGCAACTGCCGGTATTTGCTTCCGAGTGCAAAACAACCTTTGTGTCCGGATGCGCCTCTAAACAGTAACTAGTCGATCCTAAGCAGGCTCACCGCGCCACCGTTCTGATGAAAAGAAATTTTTCGAGTGACTCAACTTACATTCATCATGCATCGCATCCTGAAGGCCGGGCTTTTTGTTTTGGCGGTGACGACTCTTTTGTCGGTCGATCTGCAGCCGCACGTGGCAGCTGAACCTGAGCAAAACTCCGCCGACCAGATCATCGGCTTCCTGAACGAGTCGCTGGTCTGGTACCGTCAACAGGCCGCGCAGCAGCAGCTCGTGAGCGAGCCCAGCGACGTACTTTTCTTGAACGATAGCCGGCGCATTGTCGACCAGGTGGTACAGCTTGCTTTTGGTTACGCTCGTTCCCGGGCCCAGGCGCTCGCCAGTCAGGGCGTTTCCCTACCTTCCGGGGCGGCCACTCCCTCCTCGTCGCAATATCAGCGACTCTATGACCTAGCCGCAAAAGCAGACCAGCAGGTAAAACAATCGCAGCAGGATCTGGCCGCGAAGCGCAAAGAGATGGAGGCCGCGGTGGGGAAGAAGCGTCGCACCTTGCAGGCGACCGTCGATGAAGCCGAAAGCGAGTTGGAGCTTTTCCAGGCGCGACGGGATGCGCTTCGGAACATGATTGAAATGACGGGCGCCGCATCCGGCAAATTGTCTTCAGACACCTTAGCGGCGCAGATCGACGAGTTGGCCCATACGGTTCCGGCTGCCGAACCGCAAAAAGAGGCCGGCAGCGGTGCCGTCACGTCCTTGAGCAATTCCCCTCCACCCGCAGCCTTACCGGCCGTGGAGCACAAAGAAGCTTCCGGCATTCTTGCTCTGGTTTCGGATTTGTTCGCATTTCGTCGCAAGCTCAGCACCTTGGATGAGAGCATAAAACAGACCAATGATTTGGCCGACTCAGCAAAGGGCTTGCGCGTCGCCCTCGTCGACAGGATGCGTGAACTGACACAAAAGGGCGATCAGTTCGCGGCGCAGCCGGATTCTTCCGATCCCGCCGTACTGGCGCAGCAAAAGCAGGATTTGGACTCGCTGACCGCGGAGTACAAACAACTTTCCGCGTCGCTGCTGCCACTGGGGAAGTTGGCCATCCTGCTCGAGCAGTACAAACACACGCTAAGCGGCTGGCGCAACACGGTCGACGGTCAATACATGTCCCAGCTCAAAGGATTCCTGCTGAGGCTGGTCGGACTGGGAGTGATTCTGGGGCTGGTGCTCGGAGTCTCCGAGGTCTGGCGGCGGGCCACGTTTCGTTATGTAACCGACGTTCGCCGTCGCAATCAATTCCTGCTCATCCGCCGGATCGTGGTATGGTCGCTGGTCGCGATTATCATCGCCATTGCCTTCGCCAGCGAACTGGGCTCGATCACCACTTTTGCCGGGTTGCTGACTGCCGGCATCGTCGTAGCTTTGCAAAACGTCATTCTGGCAGTAGCGGGATACTTTTTCCTGATCGGCAAATACGGCGTACGCGTAGGAGACCGTGTCCAGGTGGCTGGCGTCACCGGAGATGTGGTCGATATCGGGATGGTGCGCCTGCACCTCATGGAAGTCACCGGTGGAACCAGCCCGCGCCCCACTGGACGCGTCGTGGTCTTCTCCAACTCGGTGGTTTTTCAAGCCGGTTCCGGGCTTTTCAAGCCGATTCCAGGAACGAGTTTTCTTTGGCATGAGATCACCCTTACTCTCAGCCCAGAGAGCAATTACCTTCAAGTGGAGAAACGTCTGCTGGACGCGGTCAACAAAGTCTATGCCGAGTACCGCGACCGGATGGAAATGCAGCGCCGCAGCATGGAGCGTTCGCTAAGAAGCTTAGGGTCTGTCTCCCTGGCTCCGGAGAGCCGACTGCGTTTGTCGCCGTCCGGGCTGGAAGTTGCCATCCGCTATCCCGTAGAACTGGGGAATGCCTCTGAGGTCGATGACCGCGTGACCCGCGAGTTGCTCGAAGCCATCGGGCGCGAGCCCAAGCTGCGTCTCCTTGGCGGGCAGATCGAAGCCAAATCCGCCTAGACCGCCTCGCGCCCTGGAGGCAGCAAAATTCCTGCTTGGACTCAGCAGCGAATAAGCGATAATAGATAATAGAATTCAGTAATGGCCGCAAAGAAACGCGTCGTTCTCGCGGAGAAAACACACTAGCATTCAAGGGCCTTTGAACGCATCGTCGTTCTTGGTGTTTTCCTGCATTCACGCGGTGAACTGATTGCGCCGGAGGACCATGTGAAGACCGTATTCGTGATCGGCGCCGGACCTGCGGGTATGTTTGCGGCCCAGAAAATCGCCCAAGGCGGACACGAAGTCATTATTTTGAATCGTGATATCAAGCCGGGCGGCCTCGCCGAGTACGGAATTTATCCGACCAAGGACAAAATGAAGTTCGGACTGCGCAAGCAGTTCACGAAAGTTCTGAGCCTGCCCAACGTTCATTATTTCGGGCACATTCCTGTGAGCGGCCAATCGGCGATCTCCATCGATGAGTTGCGACAGTTTGATCCCGCGGCCGTAGTGTTTGCCGTGGGCGCGCAAGGCACCAAGAAGCTGGGGCTTCCCGGCGAGACGGCGGGCGGAGTCTATGCCGCCAAGGATTTCGTCTACCACTACAACCTGTTGCCTCCCTTTACCACGCAGAACTTCTCGACCGGCAAGCGTGTCGCCATCATCGGCATGGGCAACGTGATGGTGGACATTGCGCGATGGTTGTTGCTCGACGCGCCAAAGAAGACGGCCGAAGAAGTGATCGTGATCGCGCGCCGTGGACCGTTTGAAGCCAAGTTCGATCAGAAGGAATTTGTTTACATCGAACCCTTCCTCGACCGTGCCGCTTTCGACACCGAGTTGAAACGTATTCAGCCTCCGTTGGCCGGCGTTGGTCAGGACTTGGCCAAACTGCCCGAAGAAACCTTCCCGGTACTGGCCAAGCCGGCCCAGCCGGTTAACGGCGCGAGGTTGCGGTTCCGATTCTTGTGTTCGCCGCACGCGATCCGCGCCGGTGCCGCCGGCAGGATCGAGCAACTCACGGTGGTCGAGAACGTCTTACAGCAGCGTGATGGCAGCATCGCTTGCAAGGCCACGGAGAAGACAGAGAATATCGACGTCGACACCATGATCTTCGCCATCGGCGACGTGGCCGATCCCGCTCTCGGCCTGCCATATCATCGCGACGCGTATGTGACGAACCCGAACCTCGGCGAAGATCCTAAGGGCGCTCCGGCTTACGAGCTCTACGATCCGCAAGCAGCCAAAATAATGCCTGGTATGTACGCCGTGGGCTGGGCGCGCAAAGCCAGCGACGGACTGGTTGGCATCGCCCGCCATGACGCGGAGGTCGGCGCCGCTCACGTGCTCAAATATCTGGAAACTGTAAGCGACGGCATGGGATCGCTGGTCGAGCGCGTGCGTTCGCATATCGAGAGTAAAGGTGTCCGCGTGGTCGATAAGAACGATCTCGATTTGCTAGGACGCGCTGAAGAGAAGATCGCTCAGGAACGCATGATTTCCTGGTTTAAGTTCGCCGAAGACGAAGCCATGATAACGGCGATCGAGACGCATAAGGCCAAAACGGTCACGGTTTAAGGACTCCCGAATACATGCCTGGTTGGGACGCCAATCTCTATCTGAAGTTTTCTGGCCAGCGCGCGCGGCCAGCGACCGACCTGATCGCCCAGATCGAACTCGAAAACCCGCGGCGCGTCATCGACCTGGGCTGTGGCTCCGGCAACAGCACGGAACAACTTCGCCGCCGCTGGCCCCAAGCCGATCTCACCGGGCTCGACAACTCACCGGACATGCTGAAGCAGGCAAGAAACAATCATCCTGATTGGAAGTGGATACAGTCCGGGGTGGAGGAGTGGGCGCCGGAATCGACCTTCGATCTGATCTTCTCAAACGCCTGCCTGCATTGGGTCGCCGATCACGCACGTTTGTTCCCGCGGCTGCTGAGCTACCTTGCGCAGGGCGGGGCTCTGGCCGTGCAAATGCCCAACAGCTACCATCTGGCAGCGCACACGATCATGCAGGAAGTCGCTAACGATCCTTCCGCACCCTGGTCGCACACGTTGGCCGGAGCTGCTGAAACCTATAGCGTCCAGCCCGCGGCTTTTTACTATGACACGCTGCGTAAACTCAGTAGCCGTATAAATGTCTGGCAGACGGAGTATTTGCAGATCATGGACGGTCCCCGGGCGATCCTCGATTGGGTGCGGGGCACCGCGATGCGCCGCTTTACCGAGCCCTTGCCGAGCGATGAGCAGCGCACGCAGTTCGAGCAGCGCTGCCTGGAACGCTTCGAACGGTCCTACCGGGCAAACGACCAAGGCAAGACGCTGTTTCCCTACCGCCGTATATTCGTCATCGTCTATCGCTGAAAGCCTATCGATGAATATGCCCGTCTGGTACCATCGTCATCGCATGCCCCGAGCCTGCTTTCGCCTGTTCGCCTTCACGCTGGCCGTCCTGACGTGCGCCGCGGCATCGGTCGAGAAGATCGGCCCGGACCTTTATGCCTACATCTCGGATAATGACTCCAGCGCCAACTCCACTTTTTTGATCGGAGATAAGGACGTCCTGGTGGTCGATACTGGTCTCAATGAGCAGGAAGGACATCGGCTTCTAGACGAGATTCGTAAGATTTCCCCGCTGCCGGTGCGTTGGATCGTCAACACCCATTACCATCCCGATCATCGCGGCGGCAACAGCGCGTTCGGGCCCGATGCCATCGTCATCAGCACGCGGTACACGCGCCTGCGAGTGCTCGAGGCGTTGGAGGCACAATCTGCGAAAGAGGCCCACCGCCCTTCGCCCGACTACCTTCTCAACGAGAACGTAGAACGAGATCTGACTCTCTACGTTGGCAACCACGAAGTTCGCATCTATCAGCCTGGGCCAGCGCACACGCGGGGGGATCTGGTGGTCTATTTCCCGGAGCAGCGGGCCATCTCCACGGGCGATCTCTTTCTCACCAACTCCTGTCCATATATGGACGACGGCGACATGGAAAACTGGGTTGCGGCTCTGGATCGGATTCTGGCGTCCCCGGTCGATCATGTGGTTCCCGGCCACTTCAAGGTGGCGACCAAGAATGATGTTCGTCTTTTTCGTGACTACCTGGCTGACCTGCGCGATCAGGTTGCAGCCATGCACAAGCAGGGCCTGCCGCTGGCCGAGATGAAGCAAAGGCTCGACCTGCGAAAATACGCAGCTCTCCGCCAGTTCCCTCAGTACGAAGCCACGTTTGCCGACAACGCCGCAGCTTACTATCGGCAGTTGGAGATGCGTGGGCCCGCCGCGCCCGCCAATTCTCACTAGCCGCCGCCCGACGAGGCCTTATGGAATACACAAATCTCGGATCAACCGGCGTAAGAGTTTCCCGCATCTGCTTGGGCTGCATGACCTACGGTTCTAAGAAATGGCGGGAATGGGTCATCGAAGAAGCTGAAGGCCGTCCCTTCATCCAGCAGGCCCTCGAGTTGGGGGTTAACTTTTTCGATACCGCTGATATGTACTCCATCGGCGTCAGCGAGCAGATTCTGGGTCGCGCTCTCAAGGACTTCGGGCCCTCGCGCGACAAGCTGGTAATCGCCACCAAGGTTTTCTGGCCCATGGGCGACGATCCAAACCAAAAAGGCCTGTCGCGCAAGCACATTCTCGCGGCCATCGACGCCAGCTTGCGCCGCCTGAGCATGGATTACGTGGATCTCTACCAGATCCACCGCTTCGATTACGAGACGCCGATCGAAGAAACGTTGGAGGCTCTGCACGATATCGTCAAGGCGGGAAAGGCGCTCTACATCGGCGCCTCGTCGATGTTTGCCTGGCAGTTCGCGCAGATGCTTTGGACCTCAGACCGCCGCGGCTATACACGCTTCGTAACCATGCAAAATCACTATAACCTCGCGTATCGCGAAGAAGAGCGCGAGATGAATCCGTTGTGCCGCGCCGAGGGCATTGGTTTGCTCCCTTGGAGCCCGCTGGCGCGAGGACTCCTCGCCGGTAGCCGCCGCGCCGGCACAACGCGCTCGCGGATCGACGATTACGCCCAAAAGCTCTACCCGCCTGAAGCGGACGATCGCGTAATCGACGCAGTAGAAAGGGCTGCCAAAGCCCGAGGCGTACCCCCGGCCCAGATAGCCTTGGCGTGGTTGCTGCAAAAGCCGGGCGTCACAGCCCCGATTGTCGGTGCTACCAAGCTGCATCACCTCACCGACGCGGTGGCCGCGGTCGGCCTCAAGCTAACGGCTCAGGAAATCGCGGAACTCGAGACTCCTTACGTGCCGCACCCTGTTCTGGGACACCATTAACTGCGGATATTTGAATTGCCAGCGGGAAGACTTGCTTGGATGGCGGCCGGACTGCCTTCCTATCTAATAGCTCAATTTAAGTTGGAAGATCGACATTGAGGACTCAAGCCACGGACCCTTGCCAGAACGTATAATCGCGAGCCATGCGCTTGTTCGAGTGGCTCTTTGGACCCGAGGCTCCTGAAGCCGGCAAGCCGACACACCTTTTCCCGCGATGGATTTTCCTGCGAGCTCTTGGACTGATCTACTTTTCGGCGTTTTATTCGCTGCTCTTTCAGATCCGCGGCTTGATCGGACCTCACGGAATTCTGCCTGCCGCCGAATACCTGCCCGCCGTGACTCAGTATGCTCCGGGTCTGCATCGCTTCTGGTTTGCACCCACCTTACTCTGGCTGTCGGCGAGTGACCGCGCTTTGCTGCTCATCTGTTGGATCGGGCTGTTTGCGGCGGTCGCGGTGACCTTTAACCTGTGGACCCGACTTGCATTGCTGGTTTGCCTGGTTTGTTTCCTTTCCTTCGTAAGCGCGGCGCAGGAATTCTCCGGCTATCAGTCCGACGGAATGCTCCTGGAAGCGGGGTTCATCTCGTTGTTCTTTGCCCCGCCCGGCTTGCTTCCCGGACTGGGCCGATCGCATGGGCCCTCTCGAGCCAGTCTTTTTCTGCTGCGGTGGGAGTGGTTCCGGATTTACTTCGAATCCGGTGTGGTTAAGCTCACGAGCGGTGATTATTCGTGGCGCCACCTCACCGCCATGAACGACTATTACCAGAACGGACCACTGCCCACTTGGATCGGATGGTATGTGCAGCAGCTTCCTCAATGGTTCCAGTCGGCCACAGCTTTCATGACCCTGGCCGCAGAGTTGGGCCTCGTCTTCCTCTTGTTTCTCCCACGACGGGGGAGGATCGTAGGGTTCTGCATCCTGACGCCGTTTCAGGCCGGCATCATCCTCACCGCGAACTACACCTTCCTCAACTATCTGGTGCTTACGCTCGGCTTCCTCCTGCTCGACGATGAATTCGTGCGCGGTATCCTGCCGAAGCGATGGAAGGAATTCGCTCCCACGCACCCCGAACCCGAAGCAAATGCCAACACCGGTGCCGTTTCGCTTCCGGCGAGCCAAGTCTCGGTTTGGCTGCGAGCTGTGGGGTTGGCGATGGCCAGCTTGTGCCTGACCTGGGTGTTCTACGTGACTAGCTTTCTTCTCCTGTCCACACTTTCACCATGGAATCCGCTGCCGGAGGCACCGGTGCGAGCGCTCGAACCTTTTCGCATCGCCAATGGCTACGGCCTGTTCGCGGTGATGACCCACGAGCGCTACGAGATCGAGTTCCAGGGCACCAGGGACGGCCAAACCTGGGTGCCTTATCCGTTTCGCTATAAGCCACAAGATCCCAACGTCGCCCCCGGCATTTACGCGCCCTACCAGCCGCGCTTCGACTGGAATCTGTGGTTTGCCTCGCTCGGGTCCTGGCGTCAAAACGTATGGGTGGTCGAGACGCAGGAACGCCTTATGAACAACCAGCCGAATGTTTTGGCGCTATTTGCCGGAAATCCCTTTGCCGATAAGCCGCCCGAGAGCGTGCGCACCGTGCTGTGGCAATACTGGTTTACCGATTGGTCTACCAAACGGCGAGACGGAACCTGGTGGCGGCGCGAGCTGCTGCGCCTCTACGGTCCGACTCTAGAGCGGCTGCCTGATGGCCGGATCGTCATGGGCGATTCCGGCAGCGGACTGGTGAACGCCGGTCCCAAGGATTAGCGGCCCGGCTCGCCAAGTGTGATCTGGCTCACCATGGGTTTTGTCTGAAACTGGAGCCTATGGGGGTTGCCATTCCACGGCCTCCTCCCGCTCACGTTTTTGAGCTCCGAAACCCGAATGGGGTTTGCCAAAAAACCTGCTAACCGATTAGCATGTCTTAGCGTCTCACCTGAAAGCCTGGAAGCGGGAGAGAAGAAATCATGGATGTTGCCGCCGGAATGGAAACCCTTTTCAAGGATCTTCGCTACGCGTTGCGCCAGTTTGTGCGCAATCCGGTTTTTACCGCGGTAGCGGTTGTGTCGCTAGCGATCGGCATCGGCGCCAATACGGCAATCTTCAGCATCCTCAACGCCATCCTGCTCAAGTCTCTGCCGGTCCGCGATCCCCAGGAGCTGGTGATTCTGACTAATCCGAATATGTCGGGCGTCTCCGACGGCCTGGATACCGGAGAACGCGGCCTGCTGACCTACGCCGAGTACACCCAGCTTCGCGAGCGGGTCACCACGCTTTCCGGGTTGTGCGCGGCCGAATCCGAAATGGACCGCTGGCACGTGCATCTCGGCAACGGTGGCGAGGAGGACGTAGGCGGCCGGCTCGTCTCGGAGGATTACTTCTCGGTTCTGGGCGTCGATCCGGCGATCGGACGTTTCTTCAGCCGAGAAGATGGCAAGGCGCCGGGACAGGACCCCTATGCGGTAATCAGCTACGACCTCTGGCAGCGCCGCTTCAGTGGAAATACTTCCGTGCTGGGCACGCCCATGCGTCTGTTGAACACAACCTACACCATCATCGGCGTGACCGAGCCGGGCTTCCACGGGGAATCGGTTGGCGAGAAGCCCGATGTGTGGCTGCCCATGCTGATGGAGCTCCAGGTGATGCCCGGACGCGACTGGCTGCACGAAGATCTCAGCACATCCATAGACAAGACCATGTGGTTGCACGCCTTCGGCCGCCTCAAGCCGGGCGTGAACCAGGCCAAAGCCCAGACCGAGGTTGACGTGCTCTTCCGCGGCATCATTGAAAATGGTTACCCTGCGATGCTGGCTCCGGAGACTCGGAAGCAAGTCCTGGACCAGCATCTTAAATTGCATGATGCCCGCACCGGTGCATTTGGCGGTCGCGATGACTTCTCACAACAGTTGCTGATGCTGCTGGCAGCTTCGGGGGTGGTGCTGTTGATCGCTTGCATTAACGTGGCAAATCTCCTGTTGGCTCGAGCCACGGCAAGACACAAAGAAGTGGGCGTACGACTCTCGATCGGCGCTTCACGGTTACGACTGGTCCGGCAATTCCTAACCGAGAGCCTGGTGCTTTCGGCCTTGGGCGGCATTGCCGGCATGGCAGTGGCTTGGGTGGCCTCGCGTGCGCTGGTGTTGTTGCTGGCCGGTAGGAGGCAAAGCCTGATGCTTTCGCCAGGGATCGATTGGCGCGTGCTGGTGTTTACTGCCGGCGTGACTTTTCTGACCGGCTTGATCTTTGGCTTGGTCCCGGCTCTGCGTGGCACCCGCGTGAACATGACCGACAGCCTGCGCGACACCGGCCGCGGCATCACCGGCAGCGGTGGACGTCTGAATCTGGCCAAGGGACTGGTGATCGCCCAAGTGGCGCTTTCTCTTCTGCTGGTGATCGGCGCGGGTTTGTTCTTACGGACGCTGTGGAATCTGCAGGCGGTCGAGTTGGGCTACCCCAAGGAGAAGCTTTTGATGGTGACGGTCGATGGCGCGACCGCCGGCTATAAAGGCGCACAGCTTTCAAGCCTGTGGCGGGACTTGACCGACCGGCTGAGGGCCTTACCTGGGATCCAGGGCGCGACGTATTCCATCAATGGATTGTTCAGTGGCTCAGAGTCGGGCGACGAGATTGATGTGGAAGGATTCACACCGCAGAACGACAAAGACAAGAGCTCAAGATTCGATACGGCAGGCCCCCAGTACTTTTCGACGGTCGGCATTCCGCTGCTTCTGGGACGTGAATTCGGAGCTCAGGATACGGCATCATCACCCAAGGTTTGCGTGATTAACGATGCCTTTGCGAAGAAATTCTTTGCCAACCGTAGCCCGATCGGGCGCCACGTAACGGAAAAGTTTGGAGATCGGCGAACCACGTTCGAAGTGGTAGGGGTCGCCAAGGATGCCCGCGACCACCGGTTACGCGGTGAAGTGCCGCCTCGCTTCTACATCCCTGGCGACCAACTCATGGACGGCCCGCCGGACTGGTCCACTTTTGAAATCCGCACCGCCGGCGATCCGGAACAGATACTGAGCGCGGTACAGAAGACCATTCTCGGCGTCAATGGCGATCTGCCCATCAACAACGCACGCCCGCTCGAGGAAAACATCGATCGCGCCAACGATCAGCCGCGCATGATCGCGCGTCTGTGCACGATATTCGGCCTGATCGCGCTGCTGCTGGCAGCCACCGGCCTTTACGGCGTGCTCTCCTATGGCGTGGCCCGTCGCACCAATGAGATCGGCATCCGTATGGCCCTAGGCGCGGGACGAGGCAACGTCATCGGCATGATCCTGCGCGAAACGGGGATCATGATCGTGATTGGCGTGGTTGCCGGAGTAGCTGCGGCCGTTGGCGCCGCGAAATTGGTGGCATCGCGCCTCTACGGCTTAAGCACCATGGACCCGATCACGCTGGCGGTAGCCACCGTGATTCTCGCTCTGGTCGCCCTTTTGGCTGGATACATCCCCGCAGCCAGGGCGGCTCGGGTGAATCCGACAGCAGCGTTGAGGCATGAATGAGGACGGCACTTAGCGTTTGGCATACGGCCATTCAGCCCCAGTTGCAGGCAGAGCGGGAGAGTGTTGCCAGCGCTGAAGCTCATTGCCAATTGCCATTCTATTTTTGCTTCACTCGTACGCCAGCGCGTCAATCGGATCCTTCTGCGCTGCTTTGAGCGCCGGGTAGACGG
>DATDGP010000032.1:0-26324 GCA_036522035.1 Terriglobales bacterium | reverse complement strand
GGCGATCATCACCATGAAAGAAGACGTTCAGAAAAACGATCTGCACGATCTCGAAGCCTTGTTGGGTCACGTCTTCGAGCGGCGCCCGTTGCTGGAGCGCGCAGTCACCCACAGCTCGCACGCCCACGAGGAATCGAAGGCCGGAGGGACTGAAGCGGCAACAGAGATTCTGGACAATGAGCAGTTTGAGTTTCTCGGCGATGCGGTCCTCGGTCTGGTAACCAGCCAGCTTCTGTTTGAGCGCTTTCCGCTCTTTCATGAGGGTCAGCTCTCCAAGTTGAAGGCACACCTGGTGAGCGCCGGGCATCTGGTAAGCGTGGCCACGGCCATGGGTCTAGGTCGGCACCTGCGACTGGGGCGCGGGGAAGAGCGCAGCGGTGGCCGCACAAAGGGAACCCTGCTCTCTGACGCTCTGGAAGCGGTGATCGCGGCCATGTACCTGGACGCTGGCCTCGAGAAAGCCCGGGACTTCATCATCAGCCGCATCTTGCAGCCGGAACTGGCTCGGATCAGTGCCGATACGTCGAGCGAGCTCAGCCTGGCCGACTACAAGTCGGCGCTGCAGGAGTTACTCCAGTCGAGCGGCCGTTTACAGCCCGTCTATGCCATTGTCAAAGAGGAGGGGCCGGATCACCGGAAGACCTTCACGGTGGAAGCACGCATCTATCCTCAAGGACAGAGCAAACCGGAGCTTGTGGTCCGTGCCGAAGGGGCGACCAAGAAGAAGGCGGAACAATCGGCGGCCAAGCAGGCTTTGGAACATTTGCGCAGAGAACGGGCAGTGGAAAGCGTATGAGCGATCTGGAAACCGCGGTGGCGCCTGAGGAACGGACCGAGATCTTGGCTTCTCGTCTGCCCGCAAGCGAAGCGGAGCCGGCCGAGCATCCGCGAGCGTCGCGGCCGAAGAACAGCATCTTCGAGTTCCAATCCCTGCTCTCGATCACCGTCATCGTCCTTTTCGCGATCACCTTCGTGGTGCAAGCTTTTCGCGTCCCCTCCGAATCGATGGAGAGGACACTGTTGGTGGGAGACTTCCTGCTGGCGGACAAGATGCATTTTGCCGAAGGCGGCGGCTGGTGGAGTCGAATTCTCCCTTATGAGCCTATTGAGCGCGGCGACATCATTGTGTTTCGCTATCCGGTGGACCCCTCCACCTATTTCGTCAAGCGCGTCATCGGAATCCCCGGAGACCGCATTCGCCTCGAAGACAAGACGGTGTATCTGAACGGGAAGCCGCTCAGGGAAGGTTATGCCGTCCACCAACTCCACGACCAGGATTCCTATCGCGATGACTTCCCCAAAATGGAGAATCTTCCCGGCAGTGTGGACGAGCATTGGCAGGTGAACATCTGGCGCTACCTGCAAGGTCGCGAGCTGGTCGTTCCTGGGGACAGTTATTTCGTGATGGGTGACAACCGCGACCGCAGCCTGGACAGCCGCTATTGGGGATTTGTCCCACGCGGTAGCATCATGGGCCGCCCTCTGATCATTTATCTCTCGGTGCGGGGCTTGTATAGCCACGAAGACGCTGACTCCGATGGTAAACTCATCCCTTCGGGACAATTAGTGGCTCACTTTCTGCAGCTGGCCCGCTGGAACCGAATGTTTCATCTGGTGCATTGAATCAGGACTGGATCAGGAAACGCCTTTGTCGAAAAAAGAGGGTGCCAAGAAAGCGAAAAAGCATAAGGAGACTCTCGCCGAGTCCATCTCCGGGATGGCCGAGGTGCTGGTTTCCGGGCTTTTCATCATTACCTTCGTGGTGCAATCCTTCGTGATCCCAACTGGTTCCATGGAGAACACTCTGTTGGTCGGCGATTACGTGTTCGTCGATCGGATTACCCCCGAGCTCAAGGCCAGCTACGTCGGTCCGCTGATGGCTTATCGCCCGATCCGAAGAGACCAGGTGTTCGTTTTCGTCCATCCGGTAGAACCGGGCATGTACGTAGTCAAGCGGGCAATCGGCCTACCCGGGGACCGCATCCATCTGCACAACGGCGTGGTTTATCGCAACGGTGTCGCTTTGCAAGAGCCCTATTTGAACCCGGACCACGGTATGCCCAACCCTTATCGCGATCAGTTCCCAGCCTACTCCGGAGCTGGAGATCCTAATGTTGCGGTGGAATGGCCTTTGGTCAAGAGCGAGCACATCGAAGGGGGAGACTTGGTGGTCCCGCCCGGCAAGTATTTCGCCATGGGTGACAATCGGGCGGACAGCCTGGACAGCCGTTACTGGGGATTCGTACCCCAGGAAAACGTTGTGGGCCGACCGTTGTTCATCTACTGGTCTTTTGAGACTGCCCGGGACGAATGGCAGAAGACGTCCGTAAGCGACCGGGTGTCGCGCTTCTTCTACGTCGTCTTTCACTTTTTCTCCCAGACCCGTTGGAGCCGGATGTTTCATTTGGTGCATTGATGCCAAACACTACCAAGGAAGAAGCAGACACTTTGACTGATACGGAAAACAAGCCCCAGGAAGCCGGCGAACGCCAGTTACCTGAGAAAGAACACGAGACCCTTCCCGAGAGCATCGCTGGCATCGCCGCGGTATTCGTGAGCGGACTGTTCATTCTCACGTTCATCATCCAGCAGTTTGAGATTCCGTCGAGTTCGATGGAAAAGACCCTTCTGATCGGCGACCATGTGTTTGTCGATCGCCTCACACCGACCGGCAAAGGCGCCTTCCCTGGTTTTCTTATGCCTTATCGGGACATCCATCGCGGCAATATCGCGGTGTTTGTCTCTCCGGAACAACCCGGACTCTATCTGGTCAAACGCATCGTGGGTGTCCCCGGCGATCACATCCATCTTGAAAACGGCGTTCTCTATCTGAATGGAGTCCGGCAAGCACAACCCTTCGTGATCCATAACCGCTATGAGCCGGCACGGGACGATTTTCCCGCGTACGGACCAGCCGGGTCCAGCGCCGTCGAAGACTGGCCACAAACTCTGCGGCAGCATCTCCAGGGACGCGACCTGGTGATTCCCCCAGACAGCTATTTCGCCATGGGCGACAACCGTGACGTCAGCTTCGACAGTCGTTACTGGGGCTTTGTGCCGCGCAACAATATTCTGGGCAGTCCTTTGTTCATTGCCTGGTCGCTGAACCAAACCGAAGCGGATTTTCCTCAGAACGCATCGGTGCCGGAACGCGTAGGGTCTTTCTTTCGTACAGCGATTCACTTCTTCGGCCTGACCCGATGGGACCGGGTGATGCGACTGGTCCATTGAGGTGGTTTTGAAACAGAAAACCAAGATCGTGATGGCCATGGTTGTCTTGGTGTTGCTAGGCATTTTCCTTCCGCCCAACATCAACGGCACGCGCTTTCGCGATCGGTTGCGGCCCGCCCTGAGCGCCGCTCTGGGTCGTGAGGTCAGGATTGGACAAGTCAAGTACCGCCTGCTGCCCCGGCCCGGTTTCGATCTCTACGATTTTCGGGTCGAAGACGATCGGGCCTACAGCGCGGAACCTCTGCTGATCTGCGGTAAAGTCACCGCTGACCTCCGTCTGACCAGCTTGTGGCAGGGACGCCTGGAGATCGCCAAGCTCAAACTCACTGACGACTCGACACCTCCGAGCCTGAATCTGGTGTACGTGAACGGGCACTGGAACCTGGAGTCACTCCTGCTCCGCGTGGAGCAGGTGCCCAGCGCGCCCACCGCCCGGCGCCGCGCGGAGCAGCGCGCTCGCTTCCCATACATTGAGGCCAGCTCCGGGCGAATCAACCTGAAGATTGGCCCGGAAAAGAAGGCCTACGCGCTCACCAATACCGACTTTGCTTTCTGGTTGGCGGCCGAAGACGTCTGGCATCTTCGTCTCGAAGGACATCCGGTCCGAACTGATATGAACCTCAACGACACCGGGACGGTGAAATTGGAAGGTGATCTGCGACGTTCCCAAGGCTTTTCCGAGACGCCAGTGAAGCTCGACGTGAGCTGGCACCGAACGCAGCTCGGCCAGCTCTCCAGCCTGGTGCTAGGCCATGATCCCGGTTGGCGTGGGGACTTAGAGGGCGAAGCTCAGTTGGTGGGCACACCGTCCCAACTGCACTTGACCGCCCAAGCCCAGCTAAGCCATTTCCGCCACTACGACGTCAATCGGGACAGCATGCCCGACCTGCGCATCCGCTGCCTGGGAGATTCCGCCCATGGCGTTCTCGAGATGAAGTGCGATACGCCGCTTGGGTCCGGGGGCTTGCTGGCCACCGGCCGCTGGTCGGCGGCGATGCCAGAAGATTACGATCTCTCGATCGTCGCCACCGAGGTGCCTCTATCGCTGGTGGCGACTGCGGCTCGCCACGCACGCCGCTCTTTGCCCGACGACGTCACCGCAACCGGAGATTTGAGCGCCGCGTTTGGCGTCCATTCTCACAATGGAGAAAAGGACTGGCATGGTACGGGCATGACCTCACCATTCGTGCTAGAGTCCCCAACTGTCGGCAGAGCTTTCCCTATCAGCGCGGTGAAGTTCCATATGGGGGCGGCGGCCACAACCGCGAGCACGCCGGCGCTGAGAAGAGCCAGGGCAGCTCCATCTCGCCCTGCTGCTTCACCCCGGCCTGGCACATTCACTGTCGACACGTTCGCAGTCCAATTGGATCCTTCCTCAGCCCTGGACGTTCAGGGAAGCCTGGACGGTTCCGGATACTGGATCGCGGCGCGAGGGAGGGGCCCGGTTGATAGCCTTCTCGCCTTGGGCCGAGCCGCCGGCATGCAAATCTCACCCACCACGTTTACTGCGACCGGCACGGTCGACGTGAATGTCATTGGCTCCTGGGGCGCCCCACCTCGGCTCCACGGAACCGCTCGCTTAGAAAACGTTGCCGCTCTGATCCCCGGAATCAAGCATCGCCTCCTGTTAGCCCAGGCCAATGTTCAATTGACGGATGCGGCGTTAGTGCTCAGCGACATCAGCGGCCAGTTCGAACATACGCCGGTCTCTTTTCGCGGTTCGGTTACGCGCCCCTGGTCGTGTCAGAACCGACCGGCTTGTCCTCTGGAGTTTGACCTGCACGCCGATCTGTTGGCGGTCGGCGATATCGCGGGGCTCCTCGGCGGCAGCGACAAGGGCTGGAGCCTTCCCTTTGTCTCCGATGCATCCATCAAACTCCCTGACTTCCGCGGACAAGGCACCATATCCGTGGATCAGCTGACCGTGGCACACTTGCCATTAGAAAAGTTCACGGCGCGAGTCGAAGCCCTTGATCATACTGTCGAGCTCACCCGGGTGACGGCAAGGCTGGGTGGCGGATCGGTAACTGGAGAATGGAAGGCTGACTGGACGGGCGCGGCCCCTCGCTTCAGTACTTCGGGAACTCTGACTGGTGTGACCCTTGATCACCTGGGAGCTGTTACACCAGGCACGGACTTGCTGGATTCGTGGCTAACCGGAAAGGCCGACCTCAAGTACTCGGCGCGCTTTGAGGGCAAAACCCAGCAGGAGCTTATGGCTGGCGCTGTCGGGCAAGCCGAGTTCACGGTCACCAGCGGAAGTTCTCGCCGCCTATTGTTTGACGGTTATAACCAGTTCAGATTCAGTAGCTTGAGAGGGAACGTTGAACTGGAAAAGCAGACTCTTAGGGTGCTGCCAAGCAAATTCAGAGCTGAAAACCGCATCTATGAAATAAGCGGAACTGTCACTCTGGCCGACCAGACAGCCAGCCTGAAGGCAAGCTCGGGCGGTTCGCGGTGGGAGATTACAGGGTCTTTGGACAAGCCAAAAATCTCCGCCCAGCCTATGGAAGCCCAGACCACATCCGCGCATCCCCGATGAAAGCAACATGGACTGTTATGGCCGTGATGTTGCTGTGGGCCTTGCTCTACCTGGCCCGCCAGCAAGCGTCGTTTGCCATCGAGGGCGGCCAGGGCGCCACGGCTACTCCGTCGGCACAGAGTGCACACCGCTTGGCCGAGAGCATGCAGTCGAAACTCGACCACATCAACCAGAATGCACAAAGGAATCCGCCCGACCAGACTCCCACTGTGATGACGGAAGAGGAAATCAATGATTACTTCGCATCTGGGACCGTGAAGCTGCCGGTGGGTGTGAAGAAGGTGGTGGTGCAGGGACAATCCGGCGTGATCGACGCCGTTGTGAATGTGGATTTTGACGAAATTCGCGCCGGCCAGCGTTCGTCCAACCCGCTGCTGGCCATCTTCAGCGGGCAGCACCAGGTGCGCCTGGACGCCGACGCCTCGGGCAGCGGCGGCCAGGGCAAGGTGCATGTGCGCAACGTAACCATTGACGGCGTGGATGTGCCGCCGGTCGCCCTGGAATATTTTGTGCAGAAGTATGTGACGCCCAAATATCCCAATGCGGGAATTGACTCCGAGTTCCAGCTTCCTGCCAAAATCGATCTGGCTACGGTGGGATATCACAAGCTCACGGTGACTCAGAAGTAAGGCTTTATTTTTCTTCCTCGATCTTCAGAACGCGAAGCGTGTGTGGCTTCGTATCAAGGGTGGCGGTGACGGCAACTTTTTTACCGGCAAACTGCTCCGGAAGCATCTGATCGTCGAGCCGGTAGATCTCGCTCTTTACCACCAGAACAAACACTCCTCCTAAGTCCTTGACGCAATGCTGGGTGCAGCTTCTTTCGTCCGTGGCGCCCTCGACTCCCTTCTTGATCATCCACTCATGGGAATGAGTGTCGGAGTGGACGTTGTAGGCGCACTGGCTATCCTCGATGACCCCGTGGAACACCTGTACCGCATCCTTGTCTTTGTCCTTGCTGAAGGCATACGACGCCAACAGCAACAGAGCCCCAGGTAACACAATCTTGCTGAATCGCAGGTCTTTCATGCTCACTTTCCTTTCCGAACCCCTCATCCTCCGTAGCCGGGTCACGGCTCGACGATGAACTTCATGCGCATGCCGTCATGATCATCGCTGCAAATGACGGTGCACAAAACCTCGTATTCGCCCGGCTGAGCCGGGGCGCTGATCGCGAACTCTTGCTTGCCGGAGTGGAGTTCGAAATCCCAACCTGGAACCTTGGCATGATCTTTCGCGTGTAACAGCGTGAAACCGTGGATAGATCCATCCCGGTTCCAGGTCTTTCCCCGCCGTGCTTCAATGCGGAGGATCAGCGGTTCGCCCGCTTTCACTCGGATCTCCGCGCGGCTCTGTCCGGCCATCTTGAAACGGCTGTCTTTGTCCGCCAGGACCTCGATGACGCGGGTCTGTGCGGCCGCGGGAGCCGGCAAGATGCTGATCATGGCCCATGCCAGACCCATCAGCAGCAGTCCCAACGATATGTTCTTGCTTTGCAAAACGTCTTACTCCGACATGTAATGGATGATGTAGCGCATGTCCTCATCGGTGATGGTGGCGCGCACCCGCATGTGACGAACAATGGTTGCCACCATGCGCGGCGGGAATTTGGGCGGCGCCGCGTGACAGCGGCCGCAGTTGGCATGAAAACGCTTTTCGCCCTCCAGGCGCATGGCATCATCCTGCGCGCTGTGCGTGGCCGACCCGGTTGCCGTCGCCGTATCTTTGTTGTTGTCCTTGCTGTTGCCGCTGCCGGTCGTAGCCGCTGCTCCCAGAGCGAGCCCTAGGGCCAGAATCACCAGCACCGCGGGAATCCAGAAACGGTCCTTCATTGCATACCTCCCGTCGGGCCCATTGGCATAAGGAAGCGATAAGTGATGCCCATCACCCAGAGATTCGCGTCTTTGTTGAACGCAAACTGACGTCCAAAGCAGGCGGAGGCGCGGACATCTCTGCCTAGGTAGTAGTTCACTCCCGCATCGCCTTCGTTGGTATCGATTCCGAGAGTACCCAGCGAGCGGGCCTGCGCGAGCGTGAGCTTGGGATCGGCAAAGGTCTGTTGTCCGCGTCCGGCGAGCTCGGCGCGGCGCAACCAGGACAACTGGTTGAGGCGGTAGACCGACTCAATCCAATATCCGCTGCCTTTGGTTCCCGAGGAGCGAATGAATTCCGAGCGCAGAGTCAGTGGCAAACGATACGTCTGCCATTCGCTGTGGACCCCGGCAACGTGATACTGGACGCCTTGGAGGACTTGCTGGAACGATGCCCCAATCTCGAGTCTCGGCCCCGGCAGGAACAGGCCGACCCGACCCCCGGAGCTGCGCGTGGTGGCCAGGATGTGATTGGTGTTGTTGGCCGAGTAATAGACGGCGTAGTTGAAATTCACTTTCTCGGTGCCCGCCGGGAAACCGCCACGCAACATCCCACCCAGGCTGGAGCCACTCTCGATGGAGGTATTGAGCGGGCTCAACTGCAACGCCCGGATCCAGCTGGGCGACAGTCGCTCACTGTACATACCGAAGGGAGTGATGAAACGTCCCGCCACAACTGTGACGTAGCGGTTCGCTATGTAATCCACCTGGGCATAGACCAAGCCATAGGAGTTGGTGTTTAGATACGAGCCGTTATTTTGCTCCGTATAGGTAAGCGAGTAGCTGCCTCGGCTTTCGACCAGCCATTTGTCACCCACCGGCAACAGCAAAAGGGGAGCGAAGGAGGGTGAGTCTTGATACTGGCCCGCAGTCACGCGCGTGAAATAGGAGGTGTAACCGGTGAGAATCGGGACGGCCTTGAACCGTTCGTCGACTGCCGGTGGCATCGCGTCCGGGGGAGTTGCTCCCTCGTCCTGGCCTCGCATGACGACAGGAAATGTCGAGAGAAAGCCGAGAAGACACACATGCGTGGCCCTCTTGGCCCACAGCACAAACTTGCCCATAAGCCTCTTCCTTGCCGAACGAGGCCTACTCCTAACCTGAGTGGCACGTTTATATCGGCAAGCGTCTGGGGCAACAAGAGTACATAGGTAACATAGGGTGATTAGGAGTATTCCGCCGAAGAACCACCCCTGAAATGCCCCTCCGAAACCGTTAAACCGTTCCCTACCCCTCTGTCCGTTTCCGATTTCTAAGTGTTCGATATCGAACGGATCGTCGACGCGGTGGTGAAACAGCAGCTCTCGAGAATGTCTGGACTTTGACGTGCTCCGGTGGGGTATAGGCCGTATTCGCAAGCTCCTAAGGCATAACCACTTATGCTGGCAACATCCCAGTACGGATGACTTTCACCAGCGCCGCCAGTCCAATTCGACATGACATCCAGACTTTGGCACCCCAAGTGCCTATCGTATGGGAGTGGAATGTCTGAGACAGGTTATGGCGGAGCGGGTACAACCAACGTTTGTCGAGATGCGCTTGAAGGTGCTCATTGCTGATGACCAGCTTGACGTCCTGCATGCTCTGCGGTTGTTGCTTAAGCATCACGGATTCGAAGTTCATGAGGCCAGCGACCCGGCGGAAGCCATCCGCGCGGTTCGCGAAGAAGACTTCGACCTGGTCTTGCTCGACCTTAATTACCGCATGGATACCACCTCGGGTCGCGAAGGCCTCGACCTGCTCTCCCAGATTCGCGAAACCAACACTTCGGTTCCGCTGCTGGTGATGACCGCCTGGGCCAACACCGAGATCGCCATTGAAGCCATGCGTCGCGGCGCCTGTGATTTCGTGGTCAAGCCCTGGGCCAACCAGACTCTCGTCGAGAGCCTTACCCGCCACGCGAAGCGGGCTGCCGAGAACCGTTCCCGAGAGCGCCGTTTTCAATACGAGGTCGAGCAGATCAGAGACATGTTTCAGCGCTTTGTTCCCGAGGAAGTTGCCGGAGCGCCCGGCGTGGAAATCGCCGCCAGCTCGGAGAATCTCGAAGCCGTGGGCGGCGACTACTTCGAAGTTCTGCACGATGCTAACAAGACCGCCATCTGCGTCGGCGACGTCATCGGCAAAGGCTTCCCGGCAGCTTTCCTGCTTTCGAGCCTGCATGCGTCGGTGAAGCCTCTGTTCAAGCAGCTGCCCGAGCCATCCGAGATGTGCAGCCGGCTTAACGCCTCGATCTGCGAACTCGATCTGAACGGGCGCTTCATCTCTCTGGTCTATGGGGTGCTCGACCGCGAATCGCGCCGCTTCAGTTACTCGAATGCCGGCCACAACCCGCCGCTGCTGGTACGCCGCGACGGAGTCGAGCAGCTTTCCGCCGGAGGACGTATCTTAGGGCTCAAAGAATCAAGCTACGCCGCCGAAACCATTCAGCTCGAGCCCGGCGACCGGCTGGTTTTCTACACCGACGGCATCACGGAAACCCGCAATTCTGACGGCGAGGAATTCGGGGCGCCACGGCTGATCGAAGCCGCCGCACGCCATCGCACGCTTCCTGCCGGTGAATTGAAACAGGAGCTGCTCGATTCCGCGCGGCGCCATGGCGACGGTCGATTCGAAGACGATGCCACGGTCATCGTGATGATGATCCAGTAGTCGACTGGCGCCAACCCTGGGCTCGGGGATCCGACAATTTTTCCGCTCGCAAATAATCTGCTCCCCTCCCCGATCTCGCGAATCAAAGTCTCAAGGTGAAGTTGAGCCGGAGGGGAGATGCCTCCGGTATATCATGTATGTTTCCCTAAAGTTCAAGATCGAGGCTGTGCATGCCCCGCTACGAATATCGCAACCTGCAGCCGCAGCCCTCTGCGGAGAAGACGTTTCTGGACTGGATCCGGAAGCTCGACCAGGGGTTCCGGGACCGCGACCCTGATCGTCGCAGCATCATGGTGCGCGACACTTTGCATGAGCTCTACCTGGGCCGTCCCTACGCCGAACCTGCTGCCAACGCGCCCTTGGCCGAATCCGCTCTCGTCCACAGTTTTGATCCCCGCAACACGACTTTGGAGCCGGAGTACTACGGCGATATCGATGCCATGAAGTACGCCGAGCGCAAGCCGTTGATCTGGTTCTGGATGATGTTTGACCGTTCACCCGCCGGTCTGAATCACTGGCTGGGATACCGCGTCCGCTACATGCTGGCCAAGCACATCCTCAAACATGTGGGAGAGAACGTGAAGTTCTTCCACGGCATCGAGTTCTCCTTCGGCTACAACCTGACCGTCGAAGACAACTGCGTGATCCATAAGTACACGCTGCTCGACGATCGCGGGGAGATCATCATCCACGCCGGTTCGTCCATCTCCGATTACGCCAACGTCTACTCGCACGAACATGACCTCAATGACGGCATGATCGTGACCAACACGAAAACGGAGATCGGTCCCCGGGCACGCATCACCTATCATGCCACCGTGATGAGCGGCGTCCGTGTCTACGAGCACGGGCTGCTCGGTTCGCTCGGCGTAGCCACCAAGGACATTCCGCCTTACACCATCTCGGTTGGCATCCCGGCCAAGCCGGTGAAGGTGAAAACCATCGCCCCGCCCCAGTCCTCAGGTGACAAAAGCGGTGCGTGATAACATCGATTCCTAAGAGCGCGCCGCGCTTTCACCCGAAACTTGATGATAGAAAAACACGGCCATTCACGACCGCGCGTCCTCAGCGGCATGCGCCCGACGGGAAAGCTGCACTTGGGCAATTATGTGGGCGCCCTGAAGAACTGGGTCACGCTGCAGGATTCGCACGAATGTTTTTTCTTCATCGCCGACTGGCACGCTCTCACCACCGATTACGACGACACATCTCGGCTAGCCGACAACACCCTCGAGGTCTTGCTCGATTATCTGAGCGCGGGACTGGACCCGGAAAAGAGCACTCTCTTCGTGCAATCCCACGTCTTAGAGCATGCGGAATTGCACATTTTGTTTTCCATGATTACCCCCCTGGGGTGGCTGGAACGCGTCCCCAGCTACAAAGACCAGCAGCTCCAAATGCCGAACAAAGATCTGCACATGTACGGGTTTCTGGGATATCCGCTGCTGCAAGCCGCCGACATTCTCATCTACCGTGCTCATTTCGTTCCTGTGGGCGAGGACCAGGTCAGCCACGTCGAGCTGACGCGCGAAGTAGCCCGCCGCTTCAACAGCTTATACAGCGTCAAAGGAAAGCCGGTCTTTCCCGAGCCGGATGTCTTACTTACGCCCTCGCCTAAGCTTCTCGGAACCGACAGACGCAAGATGTCGAAATCGTACGGCAACACGATTCTGCTCAGTGACGATGCCGTGAGGGTCGACGAGAAGATCAACAACAGCGTGACCGACCGGCCGAAGCTTACCGATCTCGGCGATCCCTCCCAGTGTCCGGTAGGCAACCTCCACCAGATCTTCAGCGATCGCGAACGACTTTCCTATATCACCCGCGGCTGCACTACCGCGGGCATCACCTGCGTGGAATGTAAGGCCCTGGCTGTAGAGAGTGTCAATAGGCATCTCGACCCGATTCGGGTAAGGCGGCGGGCGCTGGGGGAGCATCCTGAGCGCCTGCAGGAGATCATCGCCACGGGCGCAGGAAAGGCTCGCAAGGCGGCGGAAGAAACCATGCAAGCAGCGCGGGAAGCGGTGGGATTGCTGGATCCTGCAACGGTCGGTAAGGTTGCGGCCGAGGAAACGTCTGGCGGGTCGCGCTTGAGAATTCCTCATACCGCGGACCGCGCGGGTAGTGAACAAGAGCGGCGCGACATAGTAATCGACTCTTGGGTGGAAAGAGTCTCCAAGCGATACCCCTTGAGGCGGGACCGGCCTCGAACCTTCATCACTCGCAAGGGGCGCAAAGTCGGGGTCGCCGCGGCCCGGGAAGAAGAGACTGGTTACTGGACGTTCAGCTTCCCTGACCGGCCTGTCAATGTGCTCGTGTTGCTTGCCGAGGACAAGGGCTACGTGCGCGACTACGTGCTGCCGCCAAAATTTCTCCAGCAGTATTGGGAACGATTTACAACCGAACCGGGTGGCTCAAGTAGTACGAAATTCGTCCAGAGCCGGCAGGAGCGGGGCCGGCTTGTGATTTGTCTCGACACCAATGTTCCCATTGAAGACTACGAAGGGCAGCAATACCAGCAGAACTATCTTGCTCTGGAGTAAGTTCGATTGTACGGTGGGCCCGTCCTAGCTCCGGCTGAGGCCAATCGAGAATCGCTGGAGCAACTCATTGTCCGTGTTTTCAACAGCCTTTCGTGCCACAATAGGGCTTGGTGACTGAGTCCCTACAAGTCGCAAAGGCCCAGGCCAGCGAGTTCCCTTTTGCCGTCACCGTCGGCCAGGTTTATGACGGCCCTCTCGATCTTCTGCTCGACATGATTCGCAAGCAGGACATCGACATCTATGACATTCCCATCGCCAAGATCACCTCGCAGTATCTGGCGTACGTGGAAACCTTGAAGTATCTCGACGTCGACATAGCTGCCGAGTTCATCTACATGGCCTCGCTGCTGATCCACATCAAGAGCAAGATGCTGCTACCCCGCGATCCGGACGCGCTCGACGGCCAGGACGATCCTCGCGAAGAACTGGTCTCGCGGTTGCTGGAACATGAGAAGTTCAAGAATGCCGCGCAGATGCTGTTGCAGAAGCAGCAGCTCGAAGACGCGGTCGTGACGAATCCATCGCTCAAGGAATTCAAGAACGCAGAGGGCACCGAGCCGGAACTGGCCGCCGACGTGGTGGACCTGGTGCGCACCTTCCAGCAGATCCTGGAGCGCGCCCGCTCGCGTCCCATCCTGCAGGTGGACGAGGAAACCGTTACCGTGGGCCAGATGGTGGAGTTTTTCCGCCGCCGCCTCTTGATGGAAGACCGTCCCATTCGTCTGAAGAAGATGCTACAGCACATTACGACGCGCAATGCTTTGATCGCGGCGTTTTTGGCGCTTCTCGAACTGGTGCGCCTGCAGGCGATTCTGCTGCGGCAAGACTGGATGTTTGGTGACGTCCTGATAAAAAAGCACGCCATGTTTGACACCGTGCTGGGCGATGGCTCTCCGGTGCGGGATGATTGGAAGTGAAAAAGCATGCAGCAAACAAGCATTTGGCAATGAGCCGTTCGCTGGCTGGCGCGGGCTAATTGCTTAATTGCTCGGGTGGTTGTTTTCTATGTCTCTCAAACCCAAAATCGAAGCTCTCATTTACGCGGCCGAAGAGCCCATCACTCTGGATCAGATCGCAGCTCTCCTCAGAGAAGAGCTGTTGGCTTTGAAAACCGAGACCGCAGTGCCAGAGACGGCGGATTCCGAGCTCGAGCCTGCGGCGGCAGCCAACCGCGACGCGGCGCCGGTGAAGCGGCCGCAGCAAAAATCCGAGCGTGCCGAGCTGCGTGAATTGCTGCGCCCCCTGCTCAGCGAGTTGATGGCCGGCTACGCCAGTGAAGATCGTGGAATTGAGATTCGCCAAGTAGCAGGCGGCTATCGCATGTCCACCAAACCCGAGCATCATGATGTTGTTCGCGCCTTCTCCAAGAGTCTGAAGCCGCCGGTTCGGCTCTCGCTGCAGGCTCTGGAGACGTTGGCCGTTATCGCCTACAAGCAACCGGTTACGGTTCCCGAGATCAGTGAGATTCGCGGCGTGGATGCAAGTGCCGTCATCGGCACGCTCCTGGAGCGCAAGCTCATCACCACGGCTGGCCGCAAAGCCGTGGTCGGCCGCCCGATGCTTTACAAGACCAGCAAGGACTTTCTCCTGCGCTTCGGCCTGAACGATCTCAACGAACTGCCGAGTCTCGAGGAGTTCGAGAAGCTTGCTGCAGGCGCGATGCAGGAAGAACATCTGGTCCCTATCGATACTGCTCTGGCCGACGCCACCGGCGTCCCCGACGAAGATGGCGGCCTCGACGAGGCCTCCGAGACATTCAATCATCCGGCCAACAACGCCGACGACGTGGCATCTGAACGCAGCGGGGACTGAGCTGTGGAAGAGCGCTTGCAGAAGATCATCGCCGCGGCCGGTTTGGCCTCGCGCCGCAAAGCCGAAGAGCTGATCACTCAGGGACGCGTCACTGTCAACGGGCAAACCATTACCGAACTGGGCAGCAAAGCCGATTCGGGTCGCGATCACATCAAGGTGGATGGCAAACTTCTTCGCGGCCCCGAGCGCAACGTCTACCTGCTGATGAACAAGCCCAAAGGATACGTCACTACGGCAGCCGATCCTGAAGGCCGTCCCACGGTGATGGATCTGGTGAAAAATGTTGGAACGCGCGTCTACCCTGTCGGCCGCCTCGACTACGCCAGCGAAGGCCTGCTTCTTCTTACCAATGACGGCGAGCTGGCCAACTATCTAACCCGCGCCGCCTCGCACGTGCCCAAAACGTACATGGTGAAGGTGAGCGGGCAGCCTGGCGAAGCAGACATTGCCAAGCTGCGGCGAGGCATCCGCATCGGCACGCGGCCGGGCCAGAGGCACGCCGACGCAGTCCACACCGCGCCGACCCAGATCCGGCTGGCGAAGGACCGAGTCAACCCCTGGTATGAGGTGACGTTGATCGAGGGTAAGAACCGGCAAATCCGGCGTATGTTTGAGGAAATTGGGCACCATGTAGAGAAGATCAAGCGCGTGCGTTACGGTCCGCTCACCCTCGACGTTGAACCCGGCCAGGTGCGCGAACTGTTGCCCCATGAAGTGCGCTCGTTGCGCCGCAGTGAGTCGGGACGGCTTCCGGTGGCCCCCGCGGGTGCGCAGAACAAAAGAACCCAACGGCGTCGATCTCGCTAATGTCGCTCCGTTCGTGATACAAACGTTTCTGGCGATGAAAAAGACCGTTCTCGACCACATTCCCGAGCACATCCGAAAACTCAGTCCTTATGTGCCCGGCAAAGCCATCCGGCAGGCCGAACGCGAATCCGGCACGGCAGTGATCAAGCTGGCTTCCAACGAAAATCCCTTTGGCCCGTCGCCCCTGGCTCGGGAGGCGATCCGCCGCGCGGCCCAACAAGTGAATCGCTATCCCGACGTCGACGCCGGCGAGCTGCGCGCCGCCTTGGCTTCACTCCACGACCTTCCGCTGGAACATATTTTTATCGCCGACGGCTCGCTGGGCATTCTGGACATTCTCGCACGCACGCTGTTGGCGCCCGGTCTCAATGCCGTAAGCGGCGAGCGGTCGTTCATCAGCTATCCTCTGGTGACACGCGCGGCCGGGGCCAAATACGTGACCGCGCCCATGCGGCGGCACAGCTACCACCTCGACGGTATCCTGGGCGCGATCGACGAGAATACCCGCGTCGTCTATCTGGCGAATCCCAACAATCCCACCGGGACCATGTTCGATGCCGACGCCTGCGAAGCGTTCCTCAGCCGCGTGCCCGAAGATGTGCTAGTGGTGCTGGACGAAGCCTATTTCGATTTCGCCCAGGATTTTGCCGCCCAGCGCGGCATCACCTACTCCCGCTCCCTCGAACAGGTGCGCCGGGGCCGGGCGAACCTGCTGGTGCTACGCACCTTTTCCAAAGTCCACGGTCTGGCCGGCCTGCGCATCGGATATGGATGCGGCGATCCCGAATTCCTGAAGTATCTGGGCAGGATACGAAACGCCTTTTCGATTTCTGCGGTCGCCGAAGCAGCAGCCCTTGCGGCCTTACGCGACACCGCCCACATCCACCGCACCATCGAAAACAACGCTGCCGGGGCTCGATGGCTGGCCGCACGTCTCGCGGAAATGAGTGTCCAGCCGGTTCCTACCAGCGCGAACTTTTTCTATTTTGAAGTCGACGAGGACGCCGACGCCTTTGCCCAGCGCATGCAGGCCGAAGGCGTGATCGTGCGCTCGCTGGTACCGTGGGACATTCCCAACGGCATTCGTGTCAGCATCGGCACACCGGAACAAAACGAAGAGTTCGTGCGCGTGTTCAAGAAAGTTGGGCGGAGAGATTTAGTAATTGGATAGTTGAAATCAGATCATTACCCCATCCTTTATGGCTTCGACCCTCGGGATCGCCACCGCTTCCGCTCTCGGCCGGCGCAATCGGCTCGCATCCGCCGGCATGGTGTTGGTGACGATCTTTGTGATCTTGGCACTGTTTGCGCCGTGGATCGCTCCCCAGGACCCAGCCAGAATCGACCTTCCTTCGCGACTCGAGCCGCCGTCTCTGTCCCACTGGTTCGGTAGCGACGAACTTGGCCGCGACATCTTTTCCCGCGTGATCTTCGGGGCGCGCATCTCTATGCTCGTCGGAGCCAGCGTGGTGATGGGTTCGCTGGCCATCGGCCTGATCGTGGGCTCCATCGCCGGATACTATCGCGGATGGGCTGACAAGCTGTTCAGCGTTGTTCTCATGAATGCTTTTCTCTCGTTTCCTGGGATTCTGTTGGCCATCGCCTTCGTGGCTTTCCTGGGACCGGGAATCTTCAATCTGATTTTCGCTCTCTGCCTGGGTGGCTGGGTTGGTTACGCCCGCTTAGTGCGCGCGCAGGTGCTGGTCGTCCGGGAGAAAGAGTTCGTGGAAGCAGCGCGGGCGCTCGGAGCCGGTGACTGGCGGATCATCACGCGCCACATCATTCCCAACATTATTCAGCCGGTGATCGTGCAAGCGGCAATCGGCATGGCCGGCGCGGTGCTGGCCGAGGCCACCATGAGCTTTCTCGGCCTGGGCGTGCCGCCCCCCACGGCAAGCTGGGGATCCATGCTCAACGACGCACGCGCTCACCTGTTCGACTCTCCGCACATCGTGCTCTTCCCCGCCATTGCAGTCATGCTGGCGGTGCTTTCTTTCAATTTCATCGGTGACGCTCTCGGCGACTATATGGACCCGCGTTCCAGGATCGAAGCCGGACTGTAAGACAAGCAAACAACAATTGGCACTTAGCAATTTGGAAGGGAGAAAGCAGCAGGAAATTATTGATGCCGATGACCTTAGGCGTCATATCGGATACCCACGGCTTGCTGCGCCCAAAAGCCGTCGAGCAGCTCGGCGGCTCCGACCATATCATTCATGCTGGCGACATAGGCTCGCCCGAGATCATCGCCGAACTTCAGACGATCGCGCCCGTCACGGCGATCCGCGGCAACATCGATACCCAAGCCTGGGCACGACAATTTCCAGAAACAGAAGCCGTTGAGCTGGCCGGGAAACTGATCTATATCATTCACGACGTCAGCGCGCTCGACATCAATCCTCAAACCGCCGGCTTTGCCGCTGTGATCAGTGGTCATTCTCATCAGGCTGGGCAAGAGGTCAGAAACGGTGTGCTCTACTTCAATCCGGGAAGCGCGAGACCGCGGCGATTCAAGCTGCCGGTAACCGTGGGTCGACTGGAGATCACCGGCAACGAGCTGACGGCCACGGTGATCACAATCGCGTGAATAGCGCAAAGATCGATCAGCCGGGTTCCCCAAGTTCGTCTCCAGCCGTCTAGGACAGAGGGTTGTCGCGGCGTACCAGTCCGGCATCAACTCCGTCCTGGGTATCGATCTCGAAGTTACAAGGTCAGCGTCCGCAGCGTCTGCCTGCAGGCGCGATGTCAGAACTATGTGATCACAGCCACTCCCGCCAGCCCCGTCGTGGGAGCGAAGAGCTTCTGCTCGGTGAGTGACGCAATCGTGCGTTCGCACTCGGGTGCTCCGTTGGACAGTCCTTTGACCATCGCCGAGTGCGGAACCTGGGCACCCGTCAAGTAAATGTTGACTGAACGCCGGCCTATTGTCTGATCCGCGGGTTGGCCAGCGAGTAGAAGAAGTCGGTCATGAAGTTCACCAGCACGTAAGTCAAGCCGATCATTAGGATGCAGCCCTGCACCAGGTAATAATCGCGGTTGGTAATGGCAGTGATGGTCAGTCGGCCGATTCCTGGCCAGGAAAAAATCGTCTCCGTGACAATGGCTCCGGCCAGCAGCGCGCCGAACTGCAATCCCACCACGGTGAGCACCGGAACCAGCGCATTGCGGAGGGCATGTCTATAGACCACGGCATTTTCCGACAGCCCCTTGGCACGGGCGGTGCGGATGTAATCCTGATTGAGTTCTTCGAGCATCGACGTACGCACCATCCGGGTGAGAATCGCGGCGAGCGAGGCACCCATGGTGATGGCGGGAAGGACCAAATGGGCCAAGCTACCGGCGCCGGAGACCGGCAGCCAGCCCAGGTAGATGGCGAAAAACAGAATCAAAATAGGCCCCAAGGCGAAGTTGGGAAATGACAGACCGAGCAGACTGGCGAAGCTGAGCGCGCGATCGTCCCAGAGGTTGCGCCGTCGCGCGGAGCGCACGCCGGCAGGGATAGAAATCAACAGCGCCACCAGCATAGAGGCCACGGTCAATTCGAGAGTCCAGGGATAGCGTTGTCTGATCAGGCGGGTTACCGGCTGATCGTAGCGGAGAGATTGTCCCAGATCTCCATGCAGTACGCCCTTCCAATAGGTGATGTATTGCTGACCCACGGGAACATCCAGTCCGTAGGCGTGGCGTGCAGCCTGAAGGTCGGCCGATGATGCGCCCTCGCCCAGCATCTGCTGAATCGGATCGCCCGGCACCAAATGGATCAAGAGGAACACAACCGAGACCACCAGCCACACGACCGGAATGGTGTAGAGCAATCGGGTTGTGATGTAGCGCAGCATTGTTTCTAAACCTCAAGCGCGTGCGAGGGGTCCTATTGTAACCAACAGATTGAGGCCAGGACGGTGAGCGATTGGCGGCGCGCTCCCTCGCGTTTTTATCGTCGCTTCGGGGATCGCTCGTTCGGCTGGCGGTTTTAAATGGCACTCCCCGCCGGCACTGTTTGCCGTAGGGACTCGACCTTCACTCGCGCGATGCGTCGTCCTTCCATCTGCAGGACGGTATAGCGACGGCCGTCGTATTCGAGCGCGTCACCACTCTCCGGTATGCTGCCGAGCTGCGCCATCACAAAGCCGCCGAGGGTCTCAAAGCCCTGATCGCGAGGCAGCACGATGTCGTACTGCACTTCGAGGTCGCGCACGTTGGCCGAACCGTCAAGCACCACCGCGCCCGAGGACAACGGCACCGCAGGGAGCTGGGCCACGTCGAATTCGTCTTCAAGTTCGCCCACCAGCTGTTCGAGAACGTCTTCCACCGTGACCAGGCCGCTGGTCGAGCCGAATTCGTCGACCACGATGGCCAGATGCCGCTTGCGTTTCTGGAATTCCACCAGCAGATCGGCGACTGGCTTGGCTTCGGGGACAAACAGGACCTCGCGCATGAGGTGACGCACCTTGAGCCCCGATCCCCTCGCCGCAATCGGCGATCCAGCAGACAGGCGCATCTGCATAACCCGCGAGAGGTCTTTGGAATACAGCAGGCCGATGACGTTCTCCCTGCCCTTCTCTGGATCGTAGACGGGCACACGCGAGTGCTGTTCGTCGACCACCCGGGCCATGGCTTCTTCGAGCGGCAGTTCGGCCGACAGCGAGAAGATTTTGTGTCGTGGCACCATGATCTCGCGCACAGTGAGGTTTCGCAGCTCCAGCGCACGATGGATCATTTCCTCTTCGGACTCAGGCAGCACGCCCATGCGTCGGCTGGCGGTGACGATCAGCTTGAGTTCATCGGCAGAGTGGCCACTGCCTTCGCGCCGCAGCCGGGAGCCAAAACCTCGCAGCACCAGGTTGGCGGACTTGTTCATCACCGAGAGGATAGGGTGGGCGAGGGCCATGAACACTTCTATCGGTCCGGCCACCGCCAGGGCTACTCGTTCGGCACGCTCCAGCGCCAGCGACTTGGGCACCAGCTCGCCCAGGATCACCAGAAGGTAGGTCATCAACGCAAACGCCAGGGTCGCTGAGATTCCGTGGGCGTACACGTTCGCGTAGGGTAGGTTGCCAATCCACGGCAGGATAATGGCCGCCAGTGTGCCTTCCCCGGCCCAGCCCAGCCCCAGGCTGGCCAGGGTGATGCCGAATTGCACGGCGGGGAGAAAGACGTCCAGGCGTTGCTGAATTCTCAGCACGGTCCGCGCGCCCACGCGGTGCTGCTCGATGAGCTGCTGGATTCGTGTGTCGCGGACGCTGACCATGGCGAACTCCGCGGCGACAAAAAAGGCGTTGGCCGCCACCAGCAGGACCACCAGGATGACCCGCAGCAGGACCAGAGGGACCATGGAGTCCAATGATACACCGCTGCTAGACCGCCCTCGCCAGCAGCCTGGGATCGACCGATCTTAGATCCCGAGCCAGAAGCTTTTCGTGCTTTCCTTTTCTTTGTTTTGGGGTCTAAGTCTTTGGACTGCAGACGAGCCGGGAACCTATTGCGCGCCTTTCTTTGGAACTTGTTCCCGACTGCCAACGTATTCAACAAAGGGACCCAAGGTAAGGGGGTTGTGTGGCAAACGGCAAGAGCAAAAAAAAGAAGCGTCTTATATACATCATTGGATCAGTGCTTGTACTGGCAATCATTGTCGTTGTCGTGGCAGCGGCTACCCGCGGAGGTGTCCGGATCGATCCCTCCCGGCTGGCAAAGGTCGAAAGAGGCGATCTAGCCAAGAGCGTAGTTGCCACCGGCAAGATCCAGCCGGTGACCAACGTGGAGGTCAAGTCCAAGGCCAGCGGCATCGTGCAAAGCCTGCTGGTGGACTACGGCGACACCGTCAAGAAAGGCCAGGTGCTGGCGGAGTTGGACAAGGAGCAGATTCTTGCTCAGGTAAACCAACAACGCGCTTCGCTCGAAGCTGCTGATGCCGCGGAACGGGCGGCCGCAGCCGACCTCGAGCACGCCAAGGTCGACGCTGAGGGTCCGGATGTGCCCCTGCTCAAACGCGCTTACGAGCGTGCCCAGGAGATGACGAAAGAAGGCGTCTTTTCCGCCTCGGCCTTGGAAGACGCGGAGAAGAACTACGAACTGGCGCTCAACAAACAGCAGTTGGGCAAAGCCAACGTGATCTCCATGGCCGCCAAGTTGCGCCAGGCCCAGGCGCAGGTCGCGCAGGCGAAAGCGCAGCTCGAAGAAAAAGAAGAAGAGTACCGCAACTCCACCATCGTCGCCCCGCTGGACGGCATGGTGCTCTCACGCGACGTGGAAGTAGGCGACGCCGTCAGCTCGATTCTCATCCTGGGATCGTCGGCCACGCTAGTGATGACACTGGGCGACATCCACGAAGTCTACGTGAAAGGCAAGGTCGATGAAACCGATATAGGCAAGGTCTACATTGGGCAGACGGCGCGCATTAAAGTCGAGTCCTACAAGGACCGCACGTTCTCCGGCAAGGTAACCAAGATCTCGCCCATGGGCGTGGAAAAGGACAACGTCACCACCTTCGAGGTGCGCGTCTCCATCGACAACTCCAAGGGCGAGCTGAAATCGCAGATGACAGCGAACGCCGAGATCGTCCAGGAAGAGCATAAAGGCGTACTGATGATTCCGGAAAGCGCCCTGATTTACGATAAGGACCGCAAGGCATCGGTTGAGGTGCCCGATCCCAGCGCCAAAGACAGCAAGAGGAAGGTCACCGTTACCGTGGGTATATCCAACGGCTCCAAGACCGAGCTGCTCTCCGGCTTGAAGGAAGGGCAGCAGGTCATCCAACAATAAGCCAAAATTGGGAGGCAACGTGAAAGCAGCAACCAACCTGGCAGCAGTTGTGGTGCTGGCTCTGGCCGTAAGCGCAGTGCCGATGCACGCGGCCCAGACCGGCCATTTTGAGCGCACCCTCGAGGTGAGCGGGCCTGTCGACCTGGAAGTCATGTCGGGCTCGGGCAACATCACGGTCCGCTCCGGCGGGAAGAGCAGCGTCTCGGTCTCAGCCCACATTCATGCTTCGAGTTCGTGGCTGTTCGGCGGCAACGAGGAAGACAAGATCCACCGCATCGAACAGAAACCGCCAATCGAGCAGCAAGGCAACACCATTCGCATCGGCCACTTTGACGACAGCGAGCTCACGCGGCACATCTCCATCGATTACGAAGTAACCGTGCCGGCGCAGACCAAAGTCAACGCGCACACCGGCTCGGGCGACATGACGATCAGCGGCGTGCAGCTTCCCCTCACGGCCAGGACTGGATCGGGCAACATTACCGTCGAGAATATCGGAGCGGAGGCGCGGCTCAACTCCGGTTCCGGCGATGTGAAGATCAACCGTGTCAACGGCCCTCTGCATGCTGAAACCGGGAGCGGCAACATCCGTGGCGGCGGCGTCGCCGGTGAAATTACCGCCACCACCGGCAGCGGCGATGTCGATCTGGAGCAGGTTGCCGCAGGCGACGCCCGCGTGGAAACCGGGTCCGGCAACGTGAAACTCCGCGGAATCAAAGGCGGGCTGCGCGCGTCGACCGGCAGCGGCGACATCCAAGCTGAGGGCGAAGCCACGCACGATTGGCGGCTGGGCGCCGGCTCGGGCAACATCACACTGCGGCTGCCAGCTCAGGCATCATTCAATCTGGATGCCCGCACTTCGTCAGGCACGTTGACCGTTAACCGCCAGGTCACCATGCAGGGCGCGATTCAGAAAAACCATATCCAGGGCAAAGTCGGCAACGGCGGCGTGATCCTGGATATACACACCGGCTCGGGCGACATCGCCATCGATTAGGGCCCCTTCCTCTGGATAGCCGCGTGGAATCCGCCACTCTGTGGCGGATTTCCGCGCCAGTGCTTGTTTCAGCGCAGGCGCTTCTTGTTCCGTCTCCAACCAATATGAGGGTACCCCTCCTTGCTTTGGAAGCGAGCTCTTGGTCTATGGGGCTAGAGAGGAAGGATAGGAAAGGGGCAATCTGCCGTCTCAGATTCTGCCGCACCCTGCTGGCAACACCCAGACAACGCGATCTCTCTAATTGAAAGACTCTTTGCCTGGCCGGAAATGTCTGCGATCGCACTCTTTCTCCGCGGCTGGAGCCGTCCCCTACCCTGAACAGCGAGACTGAAGAGGAGAATTCGCCATGCCCGAGCCCCCAAACGAGAATCCAGGCCCACAAGCCACCGCCGATGCCGCTACTGAAGCCTACATTTTCGGTTTTCCGCTGGTGATGATGGGCGCAACCCGCGAGATCTTAACCAATGTCCCCAAGCCCGGCCGCCAGACGGCGCCGCTCAACCAACTCTGCAACATACGAGAGTTTCCCGAACCCACCGATACCGCGGTGGTCGCCCCGAACGCCGACACGCTCTACACTTTCTCCTTCCTTGACCTATCGCGCGAGCCTATGGTGCTGAGCGTCCCCGAGATGGGAAAACGCTACCACCTGTTTCAAATGCTGGACGCATGGACCAATGTCTTCGCCTCGCCAGGCACGCGCACCACCGGCAACCGCAAAGGTGACTTCGCGATCGTTGGCCCTTCCAGCAAAGGCACGCTCCCCGACAACCTGGAGGTCATCAAGGCTCCGACCTCGATGGTCTGGATCATCGGACGCACGCAAACCAACGGCAAGGATGACTACCCAGCAGTCAACGGCATCCAAGATCAATACACGCTCACGCCGCTGAGCGCCTGGGGCAAGACCTACACGCCCGAGGGCGGTAGAGTCGATCCCAAGGTGGACATGAACACACCGACCGTCGAGCAAGTCTTAAAAATGGATGCCCAGACGTTTTTCTCGCGCCTCAACGCCTTGATGAAAGATAATCCGCCCGCGGCGGCCGATGTTGAGGCTCTGAAACGCTTTGCGCCTCTCGACATCGCGCCCGGCAAGCCTTTCGACCTCAACAGCCTGGGGCCTGACGTGGCCAAGAGTCTTGAAGACGGCGTTCGCAACGGAATGGAAAAGATCAGAGCTGAGGCCAGGAGACCGCACGGCAAAGTTCTCAACGGCTGGGAATTGATGACCGGCGTTGGAAAATACGGGACCGATTATCTCTGGCGGGCCGTTGTGGCTCTGATCGGGCTGGGCGCCAATCTGCCCGAAGATGCCATGTACCCGCGTGCGTCCAAGGATGCCGACGGCCAGCCGCTCTCCGGATCTAGCAACTACGAAATCCGCTTCGGCAAAGGCCAGCTGCCGCCAGTCAGCGCATTCTGGTCCATCACCCTTTACAACGCCAGGCAGTTCTTCTCTCCCAACCCGATCCACCGCTATGCTATCGGCGATCGCGACAAGCTTAGGTATGACGACGATGGCTCGCTCACCATCTACGTCCAGAACGAGTCGCCGGGCAAAGACCAAGAGTCCAACTGGCTGCCGGCGCCCAAAGACAGCTTCAGGCTCTTCATGCGGCTCTACTGGCCCAAGAAAGAGATTCTCGAGGGCGCGTGGAAGCCACCCGAGATCAAACGCGCCACAGAGCCGGCGCAAAAAGTTGCGTGAGAGGAGAGCACACTTATGTCAGCAGAGACTTTTACCACCGCCGATCTCGCGGAACGCACTCTGCGCCGGCGCGCCGTCGAGGCCGTGATCTGGGGCATGCCCATCGTGAACTTCGACCTGATGTATCAGGCGATGTTAGGGGCCAAAGGGAGGTTCAATCAGATCGTCTATTGGTCGCGGCTTCCCGATTGGAAAAACCAGACCCTCACCCCGAATCCGGATTCCGTCTACTTCATGGCGTTCTTCAACACCAAAGACGCGGGGCCGATGGTGCTCGAGATTCCGCCAGCGGATGACGGCTTGATCAACGGCAGTATCATGGATGGTTGGCAGTCGGCCTTGGAGGACGTTGGCCCGGCCGGCGCCGATAGAGGCAAAGGAGGCAAGTACCTGATCTTGCCGCCAGGATCCAAGGAGAAGGCGCCTCCCGGGTACAAGCGCTTGCCCTCCGACACGAATCAGGGATACGCGCTTCTGCGTTCCATTCTGAAGAGCGGCAGCGAGGCCGACGTCGCTAAGGGCGTGGCCTATGGCAAGCGGATCAAGCTTTATCCCTTGTCGCAAGCAGAGAATCCGCCCGAGACAACATTTGTCGATACGGTCGATTCGGTGTTCGACTCGACCATTCCCTACGACCTCGGCTTCTTCCAGTCGCTTGAGCGCATGGTGCAAGCCGAGCCCTGGCTGGAACGCGACAAGGCAATGATCGACCAGCTCAAGTCGATCGGCATCGAGAAAGGCAAAGCGTTTGTTCCCGACGCGAAGACCGAGGAGATCCTCGCCGACGCAGCTCAGGAAGCCCACGCTTGGATCGAATCCCGATACGAGTCCGTCTTTTCGCCGCCCTTCTACGAAAGCAGCCAATGGGCGCTGCCGGCGGCGCCGGAGGTCGTCGAAGGGCTGCAGATGTTTTTCGCTAAGCCCGACAGCTATCCTGTCGATGGCCGCGGCATCACGTTTTCCTTCGCCTTCTTCAGCTCCAAGCACCTCGGAAAAGGCCAGTATTACCTGATGACCATCAAGGACAAGGCAGGCCGGCCTCTTGAGGGAGGCCGCACATACCGGCTCAGGGTGCCTGCGAAAGCGCCGGTCAAGCACTACTGGTCGGCAACGGTATACGATCGGCGAACCCACGCTCTCATCCGCGACCTGGAGTGGTCCAGCCGCTCGTCGCAGGATCCCGAGCTAGAGAAGAACCCCGATGGCTCGGTCGACATCTATTTCGGCCCCCAGGCCCCTCCAGGCAAAGAATCCAACTGGGTGCCGACCAACGCCGAAGGCAAGTTTGAAGTGCTCTTCCGTTTCTATGGCCCGACGAAGGCTTTGTTCGAGAAGATCTGGAAGCTGTCCGACATCGACGAAACGACAGCTGGAGAAGCGGAGAAGGCAGCCTGAAATG
>DATDGP010000031.1:0-2933 GCA_036522035.1 Terriglobales bacterium | reverse complement strand
TGTAATAGTTCGACGGCATCGCGTTTTCCTCATTTGCTCAGGGAAGCCGGTAACTCTGAAGTGTGCTGCCAAGCCCGGAGGTGAACTGCTTGACCTGGTTGACCATGTTTGCGCGCTGGTCGATGTCGGTGTTAATCAGAGCGGCCTCGGCGTCGCGCTGCCGCTTCGATTCGATCACTTGCTGTTCGAGCGCAGCCAGCCGCAGGTTATTCGAGTCCTGGAGGCTGCGCAGGATGAGCATGTTGGCGGCGTTGATTTTGTTTAGCACGCCGACCTCGCTGTTGAGCGAAGGATCGCCAGAGAAGGAATCAGCCTGCAGGTTGCCGATCTGGCTTTGAATGACTGGGGCGTTCGCCCGGATGTTGCCGATGGTGGCCATCGCACTCGTATTGGCGCCGTCGGCGAGCTCGACAGACGCATAATTGGCCGTGGCTCGCTGCAATTCATCGGGATTCATGCTAGCGATTTGTTGCGGGCTGTAACGGCTGAGCGCTTGAATTGCCTGCTGGTATCCGCCCATGACGACCGGAAGAGCGCCCGAGTTGACACCGTTCACCCACCCGCCGGTGTTCTGATACACGTTGGGAACCGTGGTAAGACTTCGCCATTGAGAGAAGGTGGCTTGGTAACGGGCGGGCATGTTCTGGAGGTTCTTTGCCATCTGCACGGCCAGGTTGTACTGGGCAAGAATCTGCCGGTAGGTCTGCTGAAGCTGCGCGAGTTGCATACGCAACTGGTAGTAGCGCAGCAGGGCGTTGTGAAAATTGGTGGGATCGTAAACCACTCCGCCAAACTGGGCGTGGCTCGTTCCTGAGATCATCAGCACTGTGACGGTTGCTATGAGAAGAGACTTTTTCATCGCGTTTGTCCTCCTGTTGTTGGGGGTTGAGGGATTGGAGTGATCACCGGGCTTGGGCACCCGGTCATATCACGCTCTGTAGTCCACCACGGGTGTCCGTCGGAGTCGTTTCGTGAAATGACCTTATACTGCCCACAAGGCAGGTCCTGCTCACGGACGCCCGCAGACTTTTGGGCAAGCCGGCTCTGAGCAAGATCGGCATTGCCCCGGTCAGCGGCAACCTGAGCCTTTTCGTGCGTAGCGAAGTATCCGATCGGAGGGATCTCTTCGTTTGGCTTTTGTTTCGAGTGGCAGGCAACAACGAGCATCGGCGCCAGTGCCGCGAGACTTGCAAGCAAGAATGTCGTCACGGAGATCGAAACAAGTTTTGAAAAGCAAGTCGTCACAGCCGTTCTCCTCACAAATCGGAGGCCATGTGGTGCTGGGCGTAATCAGGGAGCAGTAGGTCGTTCGAGAGATATACCTTGACGCGGTTACCTTCGCGGATCGTGATTGTCGGCAAGATGTTCAGAAAGCGATCGAGGATCTGCATGCCGGCTAAGGCGGTACTCTGGCCGAATCCGGTGCGGGCACGGTCGAGAGCAGATTGGTCGAATACATCGCCGGTTCCCGCCTGGGCTATGCCGCCGAGCACGCCAATCGCAAGCGAGGCGCCGAAGATCTTCAAGTAGTGGTTGTTGACCTTATCGCGCAGGGCCGTCTCGCCGATCTGGTTGAGGCCCTTGAATTGGTCAAGGCTGACGGAGTAGCCGTCGGGCATGATGAGCCGGTGAAAAGCAACGGCCAGGCGTTGCTGACCGAAGGTGTTGACCTTGTCGGCGCTACCGAGCACCTTGCTACCTGCAGGAATTAGCACACGCTGGCGGTCGTGGGAGTAGACGTCATGCGTCACCAGGCAATTGACGGGTCCCGAGAAACTGCCGTCGAGGCGGTTCATGAGCACGGTTTCGATCACGGTACCCTCAAAAAGCACGTAGTTCTTGCCGGAGGCCTTGTTGAGGGACCCCGCGTCAGCGGCAGTTGGGTCCACGGGTTTCGCCGGGCCACCTGACAGTTCCGCCGCCGAGGCGGCTATCTTGTTGCGCTCGGGTGTCTCGGCTGTTTTCTGGCCCGTTACCGCGGTGCCAAGGGCAGGTGGGAGCGGTTGCGCGGCGGCTTCAAGCGCCTGCAACTGCCGGAGGTAGTCGGCCTGCGGATCCTGGGCAGAGGCCAGAGTCTGGGGCGGGTCAGCACTGTTCGCTCCTGATCCCGTCCCCTCTAGTTTCCGGGCCTCTTCACCTTGCCGGTAAGTCAGCGCGACGTTGGAAGCAAAGAGGGAAAGGTACTGACGTTTCTTCTTGTCAGCCTTTAGTGAGTCTTGAGGGGAAACCGAAGTTCCGGCTGACGGTTCGCCTGGCGGATAGCCGGGTATCGGTGGCGCTCCAGCGGAAGACGCGTTGCCTGCCGCCATCGCCTGCGGGCCCAACGGTTGCGATGGGTTCATATAGGCGCCCGGGATACCCGGAACATCGTAGGCTCCAGCTGGTGCCGCCTCCGGGACAGCGATCGCCCGACGCGCAGCCTGCTGCTCGCTCTGAATGGTCTGCCTGAGGTCTTGCACCTTCGCGGAGTCCGTGGGACTCACGGGCGGAGGCGGGGGACTTATGGGTCTCGGCAATGCAGCTTTCTTGCTATTGCCGGTGAGCCACATGACGAGGACCATCGCCACGGCCACACCCATGATGACCAGGGATTGCAGATGTTTGGGGATCACGCCCAGAGGTTTCGGGGCGCGGTCCTCGATGCGATTGGGAGTGACTGGGGATTGGACGTTCTCGGTCATCGGGATTGCCTCACCATCGATTTGGCACGGCTCTTACGGCCATACACTGACCGGAACGACCCCTTATCGAGCAAGTCCAGAAAATGTTTCCGCATCTGAGGAGTGGATCGGGCACGCCTGATTGTTTTCACCAGCTGCTCTTCCAGCCACTGCCAGGAAACGGATTGGTGACGTGTCGCGCGCATCGCTAGCTCTCCTTGCTCTTGCGCTCGAAGCTTGCCTTCTTCTTGCCCACAGCGAGATAGCCGTGGT
>DATDGP010000030.1:0-13422 GCA_036522035.1 Terriglobales bacterium | reverse complement strand
ACTGCCCCTTTACGAGATCAAGTCCTATGACCAGGTTATTCATGAGAGCATCCTCGGACTGGAATATGTCGCCGTGATGCTCACAGTTCTCGGGGTGATGGCGTTGGTGCTTGCCGCGGTGGGATTGTATGGCGTTATATCGTATCTGGTCACACTCCGCTGGCACGAGATCGGGATCCGTATGGCCCTGGGTGCGCAGAGGCACGAGGTATTGGGAATGGCCCTTCGCTGGGGCGTGTCGCTGATGATACTGGGCGCTGCGGCCGGGCTGCTGCTGGCGACTGGTTTGGCACGCTTGCTTGCGGGGCTCATCTACGGGGTCAAGGCCGGCGACCTTGAGGTGTTCTTCGTGGCTACCTTGTTGCTGTTTGTTGCCGCCGTTCTGGCGACGCTAATTCCGGCGTTGCGCGCCTCGAGAGCCGATCCCATGGTAGCTTTGCGATACGAGTGAACGGACGGTGAAACCAGAGACGTAGCGAAGGCATGAAGGGCTAATTTGAGATAATTCTCCGGTACGGCGAGATTCTCAAAAAGGGAAGCGAATGATTGAGTTACGCAACGTAGAAAAGACTGTCAAGAGTCCGGCGGGCACGGTGTGGCTGCTGCGCCGCATCAACGTGAAGATCAACGAAGGGGAATTTGTCACCGTGATGGGTCCTTCCGGAGCAGGGAAAACCACCTTGCTGAGCATTATCGGCATGCTCGATGACGGCTGGGCCGGAGATTACATCTTCGCCGATCACCTGGTGCACAAGCTGGACCGCAAAAAGCGCGCCGAGTTGAACCGCCGTTACATCGGCTTTGTGTTCCAGAGCTACCACCTGCTGGACAACCTCACGGTGCAGGAGAACATTGATGTTCCGCTCTCCTACCGCGACATTCCCCGGGCGCAGCGGGCTTCCATGGTTGCCGACATTCTGGATCGCTTCCAGATCGTCGGCAAAAAGGATCTCTATCCGAATCAGCTTTCCGGCGGACAACAGCAACTGGTGGGTGTCGCGCGCGCCGTGGCTGGGAATCCCAAGCTCGTGCTGGCCGACGAACCCACCGGCAACCTGCACTCCGCGCAAGCCAAAGAGATTATGGAGCTGTTCCGCAGGCTCAATCAGCAGGGCACCACCATTATTCAGGTTACGCACTCGGAAGCCAACGCTGCTTCGAGCCAGCGGGTGATTCAGCTCAAGGACGGATGGGTGGTCGATGACGCTGTCACCGCCACCAGCAATGTGACAGCATAAGCCGCGGTAGTTCCGCGCTGAGGTTGGGGGGTAACGGGTGCCAACGAAGACTGAGGAACTGGTAAGTCCAGCGCCAGCGCGGACCGAGCCGCTGCGTATCTTGGTTGCCGACGACCAGGCTGACGTGCGCGAAGCGCTGCGCCTTCTGCTCAAGGCGGAGGGATACTTCACCGAGATTGTCAGTCATCCCTCGGCCGCGCTGGAGGCGGTGCAGACGAACGAGTTTGACGTGATACTGATGGACCTCAACTACCAGCGTGACACCACCTCGGGTCGCGAGGGGATGGACCTGCTGGCGCGCATCCAGTCGGTGGACAGCAAACTTCCGGTCGTGGTGATGACAGCCTGGGGCAGCGTGGAATTGGCTGTCGAAGCCATACGCCGCGGCGCGCGGGATTTCATCCAGAAGCCCTGGGACAACCCTCGGCTACTCACTATCATTCGCACCCAAGCCGATCTTTATCGCATGCGTCGTCGGGCAGAGCGCCTGGAAGCGGAAAACAGCCTGCTGCGCGCGCAGAATCGCCCCATCTTTATCGCCGAATCCAAAGCCATGCAGCCGCTGATCACCATGATCAGCCGCATCGGCCCCAGTGGTGCCAACGTGCTGATCACCGGAGAGCACGGGACCGGCAAAGAAGTTGTGGCCCAGACCTTGCACGCCCTATCTCCACGCGGCAGCCGTCCGATGATCACGGTCAATACCGGAGGCCTGCCGGAGGGGACTTTTGAAAGCGAGCTATTCGGCCACGTCAAAGGCGCTTTCACCGACGCGCGCGCCGACCGCGTTGGCCGCTTCGAGCTGGGCGACCGCGGCACGCTGTTCCTGGACGAAATCGCCAATGTGCCGCTGAAGCAGCAGGCCAAACTGTTGCGCGTCCTCGAAACCGGAGAGATGGAACGCGTGGGCTCCTCCAAGACCACCAGGGTCGATGTGCGCGTGCTGTCGGCCACCAACGCCGACCTCAAGGTGGAGAGTTCCGAAGGCCGCTTCCGCAGCGATCTTTTATTCCGGCTCAACACCGTCGAGCTGCACATTCCTCCGTTGCGCGAACGCAAGGAAGACATCCCGTTGCTTGCAGAACACTTTTTGAAGCTCTATGCCCAGCGCTACCGCAAGCCGGTGAGAGGTTTTGAAGCCGCAGCCGTCGATCGCATGCTCGAACATCCTTGGCCGGGCAACGTGCGCGAACTGGACCACTCCATCGAACGCTCTGTGCTCATCACCATCGATGAGCACATCCAGCCCGGCGATCTCGGCCTGGAGGCTGAAAAGGCGAGTTCCGCGAAGATCGAGGATATGAGCCTTGAGGAAGTAGAGTTTCTTCTGATTAAGAAAGCCCTCACCCGGCACACTGGTAACATCAGCCATGCCGCGGAAGCGCTCGGCTTGAGCCGCAGTGCGCTTTACCGTCGCATGCAAAAGTATGGTCTCTGATCCCGAGCACGATCCAACATACGCGCCGTTTCCAGCCAAGCCGCCCAGGCCCCGGAGCAAGCTGAGTTTTGACACCCGTATCTTTCTCATTTCGTTGCTGATCACCCTTCCCGGAGTCGCAATTGCGGAAATCCTGCTGTGGGTGGGCGATTCTTCGTTGGAACTCAAATGGACGGTTACCATCCTGATGGCGCTGGCGTTCATGATCGGCAGCTCGATGCTGCACGGACAGATCATCCGGCCGCTGCAGACGCTCTCCAACATGGTGGCGGCCATTCGCGAGGAAGATTATTCGTTTCGCCTTCGCGGCGGGAACCGCGAAGATTCACTGGCGGATCTGACTCTAGAGATCAACTCGCTGGCCACACGTCTGCAGCAGCAAAAGGTGAGCGCGCTGGAAGCCACAGCATTGCTGAAAAAGGTGATGATGGAGATTGACGTAGCTGTCTTCACCTTCGACCAGCAGCAGCGTCTGCGCATTGTAAACCGCGCCGGGGAACAGCTCATGGGACGGATCGCCCCGAGGATGCTGGGACTCACCGCGGAAGAGCTCGGCCTCGATGAGTTCCTGGAGTCACCCGTGCCGCAGACCGTGCAGATGACGTTCCCGGGAAAACACGGGCGCTGGGCCATCAGTCACACCGCTTTTCGCGAAAACGGGGTGCCCCACCAGTTGCTGATCATCTCCGACTTGAGCCGAGCGCTGCGTCAGGAAGAGCGCCAGGCCTGGCAAAGACTCATTCGCGTACTGGGGCACGAGTTGAATAACTCTCTGGCGCCCATCAAGTCCATTGCCGGCACGCTATCCTCGCTGGCCGCGCGGTCATCGCTCCCCGACGACGTCACCCAGGACATGCGCCAGGGCCTGCGGGTCATCGAAAACCGCGTGGAGTCGCTCAACCGCTTCATGCAGGCCTACACGCAGTTGGCGCGGATGCCTGCCCCGACGCGAACTAAGATTGAGGTCGCACCCTTGGTGGAGCGAGTGGCGACGCTCGAACACCGGCTGCCGGTGAAAATCCAGGACGGGCCGATGGTTGGGATCGATGCCGATCCCGACCAGCTCGAACAGTTGCTCATCAATCTCATCCGCAACGCCGCCGACGCCTCACTCGATCCTTCGTTGAAGCAGCCGGGAGCGGTCGAGGTCGGCTGGCGGACGAACGCGCGCAGCGTGGAGATATTTATCCGGGATGAAGGCCCCGGACTGCTCAACAGCGATAACCTGTTCGTCCCCTTTTTTACCACCAAACACGGAGGCAGCGGTATCGGCCTGATCTTGAGCCGCCAGATCGCCGAAGCTCATGGCGGAGTACTGCAACTCGCCAATCGCACGGACCGCTCGGGCTGTGAGGCCGTGGTTGCCTTGCCAGTCAGTTACGGAACCCATCTCTGAGCGTCAAGGCGATCAAGCTCGAATCCGACAGGCGATAGATGGCGAAGGGGACCGCTTGCGGACGGCATTCGACGGTAACGCATGCGGTGATTGGGATGTCAGGCGTCTGGATCCCGAGCAAGTACTGGTTCCTAGGTCTGAACTTGAGGGACGCGATATGATGTTGTTGACCATTCATGGAACAGGATCTCCACAATCTGAAAGACGACATGATCGCCTTCATCGAAGGTCATGGCCTGCGCCGCTTTAACGCCTTTATCGGCGAGGATGTGCCCAGCGTCCCGTGGACCGTCGATGAGGACCACCCCGATGCGTGGAAAGATTTCGTCGAGCTGGCCAAGGCCTCGGGCGGGAACTTTGTCACCATGAACTACGTCGATCTTGAAAGGGAAGACGTGGACCTGCTTGTCAATCGCCTCCAGGAAATCGAGTACATGAATGAGGAAGACCTGGAAGAGGCGCGGTGGCTACGCAATTTTGGGGGCAAAGTCGGGTTTCTTCAGCTTGGGTTCCCCGCCCAGGGAGTGATGTTCATCTATGAACTGGCCACGGAGTGGTACGAGACTTATCAACGTTTGGAAAACGAAGCCGACGATTACGACGGCATCCTGATTGACGATTCCGATCAGGAAGAAGAATGAACAGTTCATCGCGGCGGTAAGCCATCCTTGCGTTGGATTTTCCTCCAACCCGATTCTCGAGGAGTCGAAAGACTTGCCGGCGAAGCCGGCGTAACGCCCCTCGTTGCCCGCCTGCTGATTCTGCGCGGGGTCCACACCGGGGCTGAGGCTGGGGAATTCCTCAGACCTTCGTTAGGACAATTGCATTCCCCCGGCCTGATGCGCGGTATGCGCGATGCCGTCGACCGCCTCAGCGCTGCCATTGCCAATCGCGAAGACATCCTTATATATGGCGACTACGACGCCGACGGCACTACGGCGGTGGTGATCCTGAAGACCGCGATCGAGCTTTGCGGTGGCGTTGCCGACTTCCACGTGCCCCACCGCATCAAGGAAGGCTATGGGATCAAGGACGACGTGATCGAGCGCGCGGCCGCCGCCGGCGTCAAGGTCGTGATCAGCGTGGACACCGGAATTCGTGCGTTTCAGGCTGCCGAGACTGCGCGCCGCGTCGGCTTGGACCTGATCGTCACCGACCACCATCTGCCGGAGACTAACCAGGGCGTTCCCAGCGCCTACGCGGTGTTGAACCCCAACCAGCAAGGGTGCGACTACCCTTGCAAAGCCCTCTCGGGCGCCGGCGTGGCCTTCAAGTTGGCCCAAGCGCTTTTTGGAAAGTTCAAAGACACCGCCGACCAGGAAAGGCTGACTCGCTCATTTCTCAAGATGGTAGCGATTGCCACCATCGCCGATGCCGTCCCCCTGGTCGGGGAGAACCGCGCGATGACCAAGCTGGGGCTGGAGGGTCTGCGGCGGCCGGTGAACGGAGGCCTTAAAGCTTTACTTGAGGTATCCGGATTGGCGGATAACCGACGGGCGTTGGTCGCCGGCGACATCGGCTTCCGTGTGGGGCCGCGCATCAACGCTGCCGGGCGCATGGATGTGGCTCGCGACGTCGTCGAGCTGTTCACCTCCAAAGATCCCGAGCGCTGGGGGGCGATCGCGGCCAGGCTGGATCTGCTCAATCGCGAGCGGCAGAATGAAGAGGCACGCATTGTCGCTGAGATCGATCTCGAGCTCCGAGCATCGCCGGAATGGCGGAGCAAGTATTGCCTGGTGTTGGATGGCGAGGGCTGGCATCGCGGGGTCGTCGGAATCGTTGCCTCGCGCGTGGTCGAGAAGACCGGGCGTCCAGCGCTGGTGATCGCCAAAGACGGCGAGGAAGCCCATGGTTCCGGGCGATCGATCACGGGGTTGCATATGCTGGACGCCCTTGAGTCATGCCACGATCTGTTCACCCGCTTTGGGGGACACGAGCACGCGGTCGGTTTCTCGCTGCCGAGCGTGCGCCTCGACGAGTTAAAGCATCGCTTGAATAAATTTGCACACGACCATCTTTCCGAGGACGACCTTGTTCCTGAGGTAAAGATCGATGCAGAGATCCCGCTCGAGTGGGTAACGCCCCAGCTTCGCCAATCGTTGTGTCAGCTCGAGCCTTTTGGACAAGGCAATCCAGAACCCGTCTTTTCCACTCGTGGCGTCAGCTTGACCGTGATACCCCAAGCCATCAAGGAAAAACACTTGAAGATGCGAGTCAGCCAGCGCGGAGCGAACGGGAAGTCCGGTTTCAGCTATGACGCCATGGGCTGGCGCATGGCGGCCCGGCTAGAAAACGAGGTCTATCAGATTGGCGACCAGCTGGACGTTGTGTTCCGCCTTAGGGTGAACGAACATCCTGAGTTTGGGGGCTTGGAGCTGACGCTGCTGGATTTCAAGAAGTCCCTTGCTATCGCGGCTTCGGTTTGAACTTTTTCTTGAGACCGGCGTATATTCCAGAGGCTATGGCCGAGAATCTATTCTGCTCACGATGCGGCACGCTGAATCCTACGCAGGCTTCGTTTTGCCAGAAGTGCGGAGCCGGTTTGGGAACCAACCTTGGGGTCCCTAGCCCCGGAGCGCCGGTGGCTGTTTACGCCCCGCCCAGTGCTTCTGCGGGTTACGGCGGATTTTGGATCCGCGTTGTGGCTGCGATCATCGATGCCATCGCTCTGAGCATCATCGCCTTGCCGATTCGAATGATTATCTTTGCGGTTAGGCACACACCTAGTTACCGGATGGGTCCGAATTACGGGGAGAATCTGGGACCGCTGCTTGCCGTTCTTCCCCTCTTGCTGGGCGCTAACCTTTTGGTGAGCTGGCTCTATGAGGCCCTGATGACGAGCTCCTCGTGGCAGGCGACTCTGGGTAAGAAAGCCTTGAACCTGAAGGTGACCGACGAAGCCGGCAACAGAATCTCCTTTGCCCGAGCCACGGGACGGCATTTCGCCAAGTATCTTTCCGCAGCCATCCTGTTCATTGGTTACATCATGGTGGCGTTTACCGAACGCAAACGTGCGCTGCACGATATGTTGGCGGGGACGCTGGTAAGAAAACTCTAAAAAGCAAGAGCTTGTTCTGGCCAAGAGCATTCTGTTTACTCCGATCCTGGCCGGGCGTATAGTGCGAATCTATGCCGGAAGCAAGCGTTTATTGTTCGCGATGCGGTACCGAGAATCCCACCGCCGCTCAGTTTTGCCAGAAATGCGGAACAGCCATGGCGCCGGCGCCATCCTCGACACCCACCTTCGTGGCTGCGCCTCCACTGGTGTTGGCAGACGCGGGAGCGGCGCCGGTGATGGCTCATCGGGCGATGCCGGCTGTCGCTCCGGGACCCCGTTACGGCGGATTCTGGATCCGTTTGGTCGCCTATGTCCTGGATGGAATCATCCTGAGCATCCTGTTCGTGCCCCTTTTCATCATCTTCCTGCTGCCCGCGCTCCCCAAGGCTATCAACCAGATCAATGCCGAAGAACCGCCGGTAGAGCTGTTTAGTGCGATCTTCCTGATGGTCCCTCTAGTCTGGATTGTGCAGTGGCTCTATGACGCCTTGATGACAAGTTCCTCCTGGCAGGCCACGATAGGCAAAAAAGTTCTTCGGCTGAAGGTCACCGACGATGCTGGAAACAGAATCTCCTTTGGCCGCGCTACGGGACGGTTTTTCGGAAAGCTGTTGTCGGGGACGGTCATGAACATCGGTTTCATCATGATCGCGTTTACCGAACGTAAGCAAGGTCTCCATGACATGATCGCGGGCACGCTTGTGACTCGCGATTGATCTCCCCTGGGCGACTGCGCCTTCGGTTAAGATGAAGGCAGATGCCCATCGATCCGAAGTTGCTGCGCAAGTTGTTTGCCGCCGGGACGGTTTTGGCTGTGCTGGTGGCCTGCGGTTTCTACCTGCGGGGCATCCTCAAGAGCAGGCGTTATAGGCCTCCGGTGACAGCGACCATCGCGGAAAACATCTCCCAGGTGGCCCACGATTTCAAAATGTCCAAATCGGACGGTCAACGGACACTTTTCACCATCCAGGCGGCCAGCTTCCAGCAGTTCAAGGAAGGACAGCGTTTTGAACTGCATGACGCCAGCATCATCCTCTACGGGCGCGACGGAACCCGGGGGGACCACATTTCCGGCTCCGATTTTCAATACGACAAGGGCACTGGCGATGTAGTCGCCAAAGGCGAGGTGCAGATCGATCTGGAGGCTACCTCGCCAGCGGAGAAACTTCCGCGCGGAGCCGTGGCCGGCGTGAGCAACGTGATCCACCTGACGACCAGCGGCCTGGTCTTCAACGAAAACACCGGGCTGGCCGAGACCAAGGGAGTGATCGAGTTCAAGATTCCCGATGGCAGCGGCTCTGCTGTGGGTGCCACTTACGATTCGAAGGCCAACATGTTGTCCCTGAAATCGGCGGTGAGGATTGTCACTACCGGCAGGCAGAAGGCCACGGTCACCGGAAACAGCGCCACCATCGTCAAAAATCCCCAGCGGATCGTGGTTGAGAAGGCCAAAATCGATCAGTCGCCGCGCATCCTGACCACCGACAAACTGACGCTCCTGCTGCGCAATGACAACACGGTGGAGCGCATCCTGGGTTCGGGCAACATCCATGCCCGCCGTGAGGGGCCCCAGGGATTTGATATGGCTATGCCGGAAGGCGAACTGGTCCTAGATACCTCCAGCCAGTTGCGTTCCGGCACCCTTTCCGGTGGAGTCACTTTCGCTGGTCAGGGAGAATCGGCGGCCGGCGGTCAAGCGGGCGAGGTATTTCTCACGTTCGGCGAAAAAGGCCAGCTGAAGAAGGCCCATGCCCAGGATGCGGTCAAGTTCAACCAGGGACCGCCAGGGAAGTCCCAGCAGGTCGAAGCAGCAGCGGTAGACTTCTTCCTCCGCGACGGAAAGATTCTCGACAAAGCTGTAACTGGCAACGGTCCAGCCCAGATTGTGGTGACCCAGGGCGTAACCAAGTCCACCATCAGCTCAGCGCAGTTTGAGGCCCATTTTAATGGTCAGAACCGGTTGAGCTCGGTGATAGGAACCCCTGGCGCAAGGATCGTCTCCACCGCGCCTGGTCAAGCCGACCGCCTTACCACCAGCCGCCAAGTGACGGCGGCTTTCAACGCCAAAGGCGAACTCACGTCGGCGGAACAGACCGGAGATTTCCACTATCAGGAGGGGCAGCGCGAGGGCTTTGCCGATCGTGCCCGCTACAATCCCGCAGATGAGAGTTACATTCTCAACGGTTCGCCTCGGCTGACCGATCCCGAGCACGCCTTAGCCGCCGACAGCATCCAGATTAGCCGCAAGGACTCGAGCGTCTTCGCCCAGGGCAGTGTCAAAAGCACTTATAACCAAAGGGCTCAGGCGGGCGGGGCCATGCTGGCCTCGGCTGATCCGGTGCATGTAACCGGATCCACCATGACCGCCAGTCGCACCAGCGGCGTAGCCCGCTACACGTCCGCGCGGCTGTGGCGGGGTCCCGACGTCGTTCAGGCACCCACGATCATCTTTGACAATCCCCACCGTTCCTTAGAGGCGCACAGAGATCCATCGCATCGGGTGAACTCGGTCTTTGTTCAGCTCGATAAGAACGGCAAAACTACACCGGTGAACGTCACCTCCGACCGGCTCTCCTACGTCGACGCTGAGCGCCGGGCCGTCTATAACGGCAATGTGCTGGTGACGATTGAGGGATCCACGATATCGGCCGACAACGTAGAAGCCTTTCTGGTGGCGCGGGGAGTGCCAAGTCAGGGACAATCGGGGAGCCAGCTGGACCACATCGTGGCCCAAGGTGACATCCAGATCCAGCAGCCCGACCGCAAAGCTACCGGCAGCCAGCTCGTCTACACGGCTCAGGAGGAGAAGTTCGTCCTAACGGGTACTCCGCAGAAGCTTCCTAGCATTTTTGATGCCGAACGCGGTGAAATTCTGGGCGATTCGTTGACTTTCTTCAGGCACGATGGTAGGGTGCTGGTAGGTAACGGAGAGTCCTCCCACACCTTACCCCAAATTAAGGTACAAGACGCGAGCAAGAAGTAAATGCAGACCCTGGCCACGGACGAAATTGCGAAATCGTATCGGGGCCGCCGGGTGGTAAATGGCGTCAGCCTCCACATCAATCAAGCCGAAGTCGTCGGGCTTCTCGGGCCCAACGGCGCGGGAAAGACCACGACGTTCTACATGGCCGTCGGGCTGATTCCTCCCGATAGCGGACGTGTCCTGGTGGACGGCGAAGAAATTACGGATGTGCCCATGTACCTGAGAGCGCGCCAGTACGGAATCAGCTACTTGCCCCAGGAGCCCTCGGTGTTTCGTAAGCTCTCGGTTGAAGAGAACATTATGGCCGTCTTGGAGGTCCAGCCCCTCTCCTGGCAGGAGCGGCGGCGCAAGCGCGACCAGCTTATCGACGAACTCGGGCTGGGCCACATTCGGGGCAACATGGGGTATGCCCTCTCTGGCGGTGAGCGACGGCGGGTTGAGATCGCGCGAGCACTGTGTATCTCGCCCAAGTTTATTCTTCTTGATGAGCCCTTCTCAGGCATCGACCCGATTGCCGTCCTCGACCTGCAGAAGATAATCTTTGATTTGAAAGCCAACGGGATCGGAGTGTTGGTCACGGATCACAACGTTCGCGAAACGCTCTCGGTCACCGATCGCGCCTACATTATCAATGAGGGGCGGATTTTCCGGACGGGGACTCCGGAGCAGTTGGGTAACGATCCGGAAGTGAAAAGAGTGTATTTAGGGGAGAGTTTTTCGTTCGTCTAAAACCTCGTTGGGCGCAAATTACGGCGGTACTCTAGGGACTTGGTCCCGGTGATGTTAAGGTTCACAATCGGATGGTTTTACTCCAGAACAAACTGAATCTAAAGGTCACGCAGAAGCAGATCCTCACTCCGGGTCTGGTGCAGATGGTGAGCGTACTGGCGCTCAACAAGCTCGAGCTGCGGGAGATGATCAACACGGAAATGGTGGAGAATCCGGTTCTGGAAGAGATGGAGTCGGCGGTTCCGCTGCTGGATGAAGTGGCGGGGCGCGAAGAGGCGCGCGAACGGGAAGAGGCCCAGACCAAGGAGCGCCAGGAGACCAAGGAAGAAACCCCTCCCGAAGGCGAGAAAAAAGACCCCTTTGACGAGATCGATTTTGGGTCATTCTTCCGAGACTATCTCGATCCTGGCTACCGCAACTCGGCCGATCTCGAGGAGATCGAGAGGCCGTCATTTGAGAATTTCCTCTCTAAGCCTGCGACGCTGACCGACCATCTGCTCTGGCAGCTGGGGTCGCTCAGCGTGCGCCCCGAGGTGTATACCGCGGCTGAGCTGGTGATCGGCAATCTCAATGAAGACGGCTATCTGACGGCCTCCGAGGACGAGTTATTGGGCCTGGCGAAAGCCAGCGCTGAAAACGAATCGGCGGCGACAACCAAGGACGCCGACGAGGGCGTTTCCACGGTGACCGAGATTCAGGAATCAGAGTCGGGTGATACCGCTCACTTGCAGCTCGTGGTGTCGCACCCGCGGAGCCAAACGGCTCGTGCCCGCAACACTGAACTATCACCCGTACTGCACTTTAGCCGCGAAGAGCTGCGGGAGGCCATCGAGGTGGTTCGACAGTTTGATCCTGTGGGCGTGGCTGCGCGCGATCTTCGCGAATGCCTGCTGGCTCAATTGGTGTACCTGCATAAGACCCGGGACATGGAAGGATCCGACGATCCGGAGAACGATCACGTCATTGAAGACGCACTCAAAGTCGTAGATGGGCAGCTCCATCTGCTGCAGAACAAGCAATACAAGGAAATCGCCAAGGCCCTGGGTCGTTCCATCGAGGACGTAGTTCACGCGCACTCGTTTATCCGCACGCTCGATCCCAAGCCGGGGTTGCGCTACAACAAGACCGAGCCCAAGCTGATTGAACCCGACGTTGCCTTCGTCAAGCACGGCGATGAATACCTGGTCCTGATGAACGATGAAGATCTGCCGCAGTTACGCGTCAGTCCCACCTATCGCCGGCTGCTCCACCAGAACCAAGGCGTGGAGAAGGACGTGCGTACTTACGTGAAGGAGCGCTACAAATCCGCGGTACAGCTCATCAAGAACATCGAGCAGCGCCGGCAGACCATTTTTAAGGTGTGCCACGCGATCATCGGACGGCAGCGGGACTTTCTCGATCGTGGCATCGACCAGCTGAAACCGATGATGATCAAGGAGGTCGCCGAAGAGATCGGCGTGCATCCTTCTACAGTCAGCCGGGCTGTTGCCGGCAAATACGTGCACACGCCCCAGGGCGTCTACGAGCTGCGTTTCTTCTTTTCTGAGAGCGTTCAAGGACCGGAGGGGGCGGGAACGTCGCTGCTCATCCTGAAGCGACGGGTCAAGAAGCTCATTGACGAGGAAGACCGCGCGCACCCGCTGACCGATGAGCAGATCACCAAGATCTTGCAGTCGCAAGGCATTCAGGTGACAAGAAGGACGGTTGCTAAGTATCGCGAAGACATGAGGATTCCCAGCACCCATCAAAGGAGGTTGAAGAGCTAGGACGGAGCGCAGCCGGACCGAGGCCGGCGCTTCAAAACAAGGGAAGGCACGAAAGCCGCCTGATCGCGATGCCGTTCTTTCCAGGCACGCTTCAGACGACTCTCAATGGATAAGTCCCCAGGAGGAGTCAATGAACGTGGAATACACTGGCCGGCAATTTGAAATCACTCCTGCTACCCGCAAGCAAGTCGAAACTGGGCTTGAAAAACTCCAAAGAATCCTAGGCGACAATTTTGAAACGCACGTGATTCTCTCCGCCGAAAAGCACCGGCATATCGCGGAAATCACGATAACTGTGCGCAACCATCCTCCTATTGTCGGGCTGGCCGAAGCAATCGAGATGACAGTCGCGGTCGGCGAAGCTCTGGAGCGCATCGAACGCCAGGCCGTCAAATACAAAACCAGGTGGAAGTCCAAGAAGCGCCTGGCGCGCAAGCGTCAGGAGCAGACGTCTCCCGCCGAGGCCTCGTTGGCAGTTGCCGTCGGCGGAGATCCCACAACGGCAATCCCAGTCAAAGTGCACTCCTTCCCCAACACCGTGAAGTACTCAGAAGCTCATATCGTCAGGAGCTCGGATTCGGTTTCCTTCAAGGCGCTGACCTTGGAGGAGGCAGTCAAAGAGGCGGAGTTCCGCGATCGCGAAGTTTTTGTTTTTCGCGATCCCCAGGGAAGAGTCAAAGTCCTGCACCGTAAGAAGGATGGCAAGATGGAGCTGATCGAAGCTCCCTAGTTCAGCCGCGAGCTTGACAAGCCAGGGCGCCGGGTTCGGCGCCCTTCTTGGTTTCTTCAGAACAGGATTTCAACGGTCTGGCCA
>DATDGP010000029.1:0-6583 GCA_036522035.1 Terriglobales bacterium | reverse complement strand
GGATTTTTTGTGGCATTCCGACATCGAGAGAATTCTCCTCAAACGTTATCCCGCCACCACACCCGAGGAGTTGAAGAAGGCGCACGCCTACGCGTACGGGGGATCGCTGATCCAGGACATGGGCTACTACCCCTACGGGAGCAAGTTGTTCAGCGACCTGGTTCACTACGTGCGCAGCGGAGACTTTGTAAGCGAGATGATCCGCGATTCCGATAACGTGAACGAGCTGGCTTTTTCTCTTGGGGCGCTGGCCCACTTTGTGTCCGATGCCAACGGCCATCCCGCCGTGAACGAGGCGGTGTCTCGCACATTTCCTAAGTTGCGCGCCAAGTATGGACCCGATGTCACATATGCGGACAACCCGAAAGCGCACATTCGAACCGAGTTTGGTTTTGATGTGGTGGAGGTTGCCCAGCAACACTACGCGTCTGAAGCCTACCACGACTTCATCGGATTTGAAGTAGCCCAGTCGCTGTTGGACCGCGTCTTTCTCCGCACCTATGGCATCCCGTTGAACCAAGTGTTGCCCGACGAGGAAAAATCGATTGAGAGTTATCGGCATGCGCTGAGCGTGTGGATTCCCCGGCTGACCCAGGTCGCCCTGATCACCAAGAAGGATGAGCTAAAGACGGTTCCCAATTTCGATCCTAAGAAATTTCGCTACATTTTGCACCGGAGCGAATACGAGCGCGAGTGGGGCAAGAACTACAACAAACCCGGATTTGGCGCGCGTTTGCTCGCCTTCATGGTCAAGATCTTGCCCAAAGTCGGGCCCCTGGCCACACTCGATATCAAGACTCCCGATAAGCAGTCGGAAAAAATGTTTGTCGATAGCGTGGAGAAGACAGTGGCCGTCTATCAGGACTCTCTCCATCAGGCTGGCGCGAGCATCGCTCTCGACGATCGCGATCTCGATACCGGTCGGCCCACCCGCGCGGCAGAATATGAACTGGCGGACAAAACGTATGCCCGGCTCTTGAAGTTGCTTGCCGACGACGGCTACGCTCAAACGACACCCGAGTTGCGGTCCAATCTTTTGAATTTTTACAGCGACCTGAATAGCCCCATCGAGACAAAGCGCCACAAAGATGATTGGAACGAGGTCCTTCGCGATCTGGACGCCTTAAAGAAACTCCCCGGGCCAGCAGTTCAAGGTGCTCCCTAACTCGAGCGAATGCAGTCAAAGCCGCGCACCCAAACGCATGCCGGCGCCGCGTCGCCCTAAAAGCTGCGCCCCAAGAATACCTAAAGCTGTATAATCGCGAGTCTCTTCACAGAACATCGATTAAAAACCCTACAGGCCCGCGGAGGGCTTGGAGCTCTGTGAGCTTGTCATCCGGGAGTCCGATGAAACTGACAATATACCTTCGCCTGCTGACCTTGTCCGTGCTCGTTTGTTGCTTGCTGCTGTTTCCCACTCTGTCGGCCGCAGCCCAGACAACGGCTGGGCAGGCCACATTGCCCAGCGAAACTCCCGACCAGTTTCATCCCGCCACCAGCAGCTTCGACTACGAGCGGCGCCAGGTGATGATCCCCATGCGCGATGGAGTCAAACTGCATACCGTGATCCTGGTGCCTCGGACCGCGACCACTGCCAAGACCGCGCCTATCCTGCTGACGCGCACGCCTTACGACGCCACCGAGCTCACCAGCCACGCCCAGAGCTCGCATCTCGGCCCCATCCTGTACGGGTATGACAACGCGACTGATGTGATCGTCGAAGGCGGTTACATTCGCGTGGTCCAGGACGTTCGCGGCAAGTACGGTTCGGAAGGTGACTATGTGATGAACCGCCCTCTGCACGGGCCGCTGAACCCTACGCCCGTCGATCACTCAACCGATACTTACGACACGATCGATTGGCTGGTAAAAAACATCCCCGAGAGCAACGGCAAAGTCGGCATCTTGGGCATCTCCTACGACGGTTTTCTCCCACTGATGGCGTTGGTCAATCCCCACCCGGCGCTGAAGGTGTCCGTGCCCATGAATCCGATGGTCGACGGCTGGATGGGCGACGACTGGTTCCACAACGGTGCCTTCCGCCAGCAGAACCTGCCTTACATCTACGAGCAGGACGCCACGCGCAAAAACGACGAGAAGTGGTGGACGAGCACCTTTGACGATTACGACTTGTACCTGGATGCCGGTTCGGCCGGTGAGCTGGGCAAGCAACATGGTCTCGAGCAAGTTGGCTTCTGGCGTAAGGTGCTCGAGCATCCCAGTTACGACGCGTTCTGGAAGGAGCAGGCGGTCGACAAGATTCTCGCCGCGCAGCCGCTCAAGGTTCCCGTAATGTTGGTGGACAGTCTGTGGGATCAGGAAGACATCTACGGGGCCATGGCAGTGTACAAAGCCATCAAGCCCAAGGATACGAACAACGATAAGGTTTTTCTCGTGATCGGCCCTTGGCACCACGGCCAGGAAATTGGAGACGGCAGCACTCTGGGCGCCTTGCATTTCAATAGCGACACGGGACTCTACTTCCGCCAACAGATTCTGCGTCCATTCCTCGACCACTATCTGAAAGACGGCGCGCCCCCGGCCGATGTGCCCCCGGTCTCAGCTTTCGAGACCGGAACCAACACCTGGCGGCGTCTGCCCGCCTGGCCTGCGGGATGCGCCAGCGGCTGCACGGTGAAGCCAACGCCGCTCTATCTCAACGCGGGTTTGAAGTTGAGCTTCAATTCACCCAAGGCCGGCGACAAGGAATTTGAAGAATATGTTTCCGACCCCGCCAAGCCGGTCCCTTTCCGCTCCCGTCCCACAAGACCGGTGGGTTACGACATCGACAAGGGCCTGAGCTGGCCGCTGTGGCTGGTCGACGATCAGCGCGAAGATTCTGGACGTCCCGATGTCGTGGTCTTCACTACCGACGTTCTCGCCGAGCCGGTCAAGATCAGCGGTCAGCCGGTGGCTAACCTGGTCGCCTCCACCAGCGGCACCGACGCCGACTGGGTAGTCAAGCTGATTGACGTCTATCCCGACGAAGTCGCCGGGCAACCCAACATGGGCGGCTATCAACTGGCGGTCGCCATGGACATCTTCCGCGGACGCTATCGCGAGAGCCTGGAGAATCCCAAGCCCATCGCGTCCGATAAGCCGCTGCTCTACCGCTTCAACCTGCCCACAGCCAACCACGTCTTCCTGCCCGGGCACCGCATCATGGTGCAGATCCAGTCAAGCTGGTTCCCGCTCTACGATCGCAACCCCCAGACCTTCGTGCCGAATATCTTCTGGGCCAAGCCGGGCGACTACCGCAAAGCGACGCAAAGGGTTTACCACGCGCCGGCGAGTGGACAGCAAAGCTTTATCGAGCTGCCGATGGTGGTGAAGCCCTAACCTGGGACTTCCATGTCCCAGCCCCCGAAGGGGGCGAAAGAGCCTAGCCCAGGTGCGGAAGCCCTGGGTAATGTAGCCCCCACGACGGAAGCCCCGTAGGCGGCGGCACTAGCCGAAGACGTATTTGGGATCGTACGCGATGCCATGTTTCTTGATTCGGGATTATTTTTCTTTCTCTTGACAATCTAGAGAAGATCGGACATGATTTCTCTCGGCAATCTAGAGAAAGGGGCCGCATGCCGGAAAAAGCCGCAGGCTTGGTTCAGGGGACGCTGGACATGCTCATCCTGAAGACGCTGGCTCTGGAGCCGATGCACGGCTGGGGCATCGCCCAGCGGATTGAGCAAATGAGCCGTGGCGTATTTCAACCCAATCCTGGATCGCTGTTTCCTGCCTTCCGCCGGCTCGAGCGCTCGGGTCTGGTGAAGAGCGAGTGGCGCGCGACGGAGAACAATCGCCGCGCCAAGTACTACATCCTGAGCGAACTGGGACGCAGGCAGTTGAAGAGCGAGACCCAGGAGTGGGGCAAGCAGACCGCGGCCATTGCCCGGATCCTCGAAGCATAGTGATCTCGAAGCGTAAAAAGGAGCGCAGGAAAATCGGCGTGCCATTGCTGAACAGATTTCGCGGAGGATTGGTGGCGTTGTTTCGCAAGAGAGAGCTGGACCAGCAACTCGACGAAGAGCTGACCGCCTATCTCGAAGCTGCCGTCGAGGAAAAGGTTCGCTCCGGCATGAGCGAAGCGGAAGCCCTTCGCGCGACGCGCGCTGAAATGGGCAGCACGACCGCCGTCAAAGAGCAGGTTCACAGGGCAGGATGGGAATCTGCGGCGCAGGATTTCGCACGCGATCTGCGCTTTGGGGCGCGCATGTTGCGCCGGAGCCCCAGCATGACTCTGGTTGCTGTTCTCACGCTGGCGCTCGGCATCGGCATCAATGCGGGAATCTTCACCATCCTGAACGGCGCCGCAATGCGTTTGCTGCCGGTGCCGCATGCGCAAGACCTGTTGATGATGTCCCAGGACTTCAGCAAAAGCCTCGGCCCGATCCACAGGAACGTGCACAACAACGCCAGCCTGTTTTCATATTCCGAATACCAGCAGTACCGCGACCACAACCAAGTCTTCACAGGACTGTTGGCCTACGTTCCTTTTGTGAAGGCTTCACTCGGTGGGCCTCACCCGGAATCGCTGCTGGGGACCCTGGTGTCGTGCAACTACTTGCAAGTCTTGGAGGTTCAGCCGGCGCTCGGTCCGGGATTCAATGATTCCGATTGCGCGGCGGATGCGAGCCCGGTGGTCGTGTTGAGCGACAAGCTGTGGCGGACTAGCTTCGCTGCCGACCCAAACATCGCCGGCAAGAGCATCCGTCTCAACCACGCTTCCTTTATTGTCGTGGGCATTGCATCTCCAGATTTTCACGGGACCGAACCGGTGGAGTCCGATTTCTGGATCCCGCTGACCCTGCAGAAGACTCTGGTGCGCGACCGCGATTTTCTTCACGATGACTTTGTGAGCTGGCTGGGCCTGATCGGCCGCATCAAGCCGGGTATTTCTCCCACGCAAGCTCATGCCGATCTTGCGGTCATCGCCGCCCGCCTCGACCATCTTCAGAAGAACCGGGTAACTACCATCGAGATCGAGCAAGCAACTCTTTTTTCCGTACCCGAAGAGCGATCTCTTTTGCTCGGAGCAGGCGCCGTGCTCCTCGTGGCGGTCGGTCTGGTTCTCCTGGTTGCGTGCGCCAATGTCGCCAACCTGCTTCTGGCCCGCGCCACCACGCGCCGCAAGGAGATCGCGGTGAAGCGCGCGCTGGGTGCGAGCCGTTCGCGGCTGATTCGACAACTTCTTACCGAAAGCTTGTTGCTGGCGTCCTGCGGCGCCGTGCTGGGCACGATCGTCGCCTTCTGGGTCTTTGCGTCTTTATTGAGAATCCTGTTATCGCATCTACCGCCGGGAACTCCGACGTTCTTCGTGAACGTTAGCCCGGATTTTCATGTCCTGGCCTACATGGTTGCGTTAACTCTGTTCACAGGCATCACTTTTGGCCTGGCGCCCGCGCTGAATGCCACTCGCGCCGACCTCACTTTGGCCATGAAGGATGACGGAGCGGAAACGCAGGCTGGATCAGGACGCGGCGGATGGATGCGCAGCACGCTGGTGGCTGTACAAATCGCGGTGTGCATGGTTCTGTTGCTGGCGGCAGGATTGCTGCTGCGTGGGCTGGAACGAACACGAACCATCGATCCCGGCTTTTCCATGAAGAACACCGCGTTGATCTCTTTCGATCTTGTTGGCGCCGGCTATGACGATCAGCGCGCCCAGGAATTCCAACAACGTTTGATCGACCGTGTTTCCGCAATTCCTGGAGTCGATGTTGTGGCTCAGGCGGGTGTTTCTCCTCTCAGCCACGATCACGTGATCGACAGTTTCTCGATTCCGGGAAGGAAAGAGGACTACGACATTGAGTTCACTAATGTCTCCCCCGGATATTTTCTTCTGCTGCGGATTCCCATCGTTCGCGGACGTAACTTTACGGAAGCCGAGAACCGCGCCGGCAGTCCCGTTGTAATTCTCACCGAGTCGACGGCGCGCAGGATGTGGCCTGGAGAAGATCCGCTCGGTAAATCCCTGCGCGACGGAGCCGGTAGCCCCGGCACAGATTTGCAAGTTGTTGGAATAGCCAAAGATGCAGAAGTGGCACTGTTGGGTGAGATCCCCAAGCTCTACTTGTTCCTTCCCGCAGGCCCCAAAGAACAATCGAAAATGCTGCTCATGGCCCACGGCTCGAGTGATTTCACTGCCATCGCGACGGACATCCGGACGGCGGCGCAAGCTCTTGATCCGGAGTTGGCAGTTCGTGTGGCGAAGCTCGAAGACAATATGGAGCTCTGGAAATCGCTGGCACGAATTCCTTCGGTGCTATCTGGCGCTCTCGGCGGCCTGGCGCTGTTGCTGGCATCGATCGGCGTATACGGCATGGTCTCCTACGCGGTAAGCCGGCGCATCCGCGAAGTCGGCATCCGCATGGCGCTTGGCGCCGGTGTCGGGAACATCACGTCTCTGATCGTGCGCCAGAGCATGCGACCCGTGATTGCAGGAGCTCTCGCAGGGATGGCGTGCTGTGCGGCGATCTCGAGGCTCATGACGAGCGTGCTCTACGGCATCAGCCCCTGGGACCCAGTCTCGTTTCTACTCGTGCCCGGTTTTCTCTTCGCGGTTGCGCTGGTAGCGTGCTGGCTCCCG
>DATDGP010000028.1:0-18675 GCA_036522035.1 Terriglobales bacterium | reverse complement strand
GAAGCCGGGCTTTCTTTGAAGGCCAGCGCCAATGAAGATACGCAGAAGGATCCGCAGAGACTGCCGCGTGGTGATCTTTCCACATTGCCCCGGCGTACCCTCGGCGACATGATCGTGTTGGAGGTACAACGCAAGAGCGCCACCGTCATGATCCTGACCGCGCTTGAAGACATTCACGTGGGCGACGGCGTCGAACTCATGGACGTGGCTGCTGCTCCGGAAGTCGAACCTCTGAAACCGGCCTCGCTCGAGACGCCGCCGGTTGCGCCGGCCGGCGCGCCAATAAGCGGGGAAAACCCAGCCGCCCCTGCTCCGCCGCAGATTTCTTGCAGCGCGTCGCCCAGCACGGTGCATCCTGGAGATAACTCTACGATCACCTGCCAGGCTTCGAGCCCCGACAACCGCCCCCTCACCATCACCTTTGTGTCGAACGGAGGCAAGCTCTCTACCAGCCATAATCAGGCCACTCTCGAGACCGCCGACTCCGGCCCCGGGCCGATCGCTGTTCGCGCTGTTGCCTACGACGATCGCCAGTTGAGCGCCAGCGCCGTGACCACCGTCAACGTGGAAGCGCCGCCGGCTGCCGCGCCAACCGCGCAGAAGATGCTGTCGCTGGACTTCAAGCCCAACAGCGCCTACGTCGACAATCGTTCCAAGGCCATCCTCGATGACGTGGCCCTGAAACTCCAGCAGGATCCCACCAGCACCGCGTTGCTCAGCGGTTCGGCTGAGGCTTCCGAATCGTCCAAGCTCTCCAGCCAGCGCGCCGACAATGCCAAGACTTATCTGACAAAGTCCAAAGGCATCGACGGCCAACGGCTGCAGACTAACAGCAGCCAGAGTCCGGGCCGAAGCGTCGACATCTGGACCATCCCGCAGGGAGCCGCGGCACCCAACGCGACACCCAACGCGGCACCCAAATAGAAAACTTGCGCGGCCCTGAATCGCCGTCGCCGGAGCTTGTCACCGGAGCTACCCGGCGACGCCTGCTCATTTCACCAATTTATTGATTGGGCCTTCACGGCCATGATTGCCGAGCCGGGGTTGAGGGCGCTTCTTCGCTCGCTCCCACCTGTTCCGCGTTATTCTGCTGTGCCCTTCCGTCATATCCGTTGCCCCGATCGCGGCTGAGAAACCCTCGCTTCGGGCACCCCTATCCAACCTCTTACTTAACATTTATTTACACACCTTAGCGATTCAAATTGTCACAGCTGCCGAAGATGGCTTTTAATCTACAAGAGCTGGAATCAGAGACCAGGTAACCCGGGAAGAAAGCGAAGCGGTATACCCGAGGAGTCTGTGGAGCGTAGGCGATCGGCTTAATGCCACCCGTCGCGCCGATTGGCTAACTGTCCCTTTTCTTAATGCTGCCTTCCTGCACGCGCCGAAAGCGCCCGCGGTACACTGTTACAGTTGAGGGCAAGGGAGCTTCCGAAGCTCTGCATTTGTCAGAATTGATGGAGAATTCCGAGTTCGAAGTTGTCGATCCTGCCCTGAGAGGAAATGGATGTTGAAACGCTCCTGGTATGTGGCGATGGTTTGGATAACTCTGGGCACCTTGTTGGCGCTAACGGCCGGTTGCGGCAGCGTGTCTGTGAACCCTCAGGCCGCCGGCAAGAAGGGTGCTAAAGGCTCCAAGGGCGGACCGGGAGCGATGTCGGTCTCAGTCGCCGTGGCCCAGGCTACGACCGTGGATCTACCGGTGTACCTGAGCGGTTTGGGATCGGTCGAAGCCTTCAACACTGTGGTGGTGAAGAGCCGCATCGACGGCCAGCTGGTCGAGGTCAATTTCAAAGAAGGCCAGATGGTCCACAAGGGCGATCTGCTGGCGGTGATCGATCCGCGACCTTATCAAGTGGCACTGGCCATGGCTGAGGCCACCTTATATAAAGATCAATCCGCGCTTAAAGACGCCAAGCTCAATATGGACCGTTTTGCCGGCTTGGTAAAAGACGGCGTGATTCCTCAGCAGCAGTACGACACCCAGGTCTCTCTGGTGGGACAGCTGGAAGGCGCAGTGCGTGCTGACGTAGCCAACGTCGACAACCAGAAACTCAACATTGCTTATACCCAGATCACTGCCCCGGTGAGCGGGCGCGTGGGCCTGCGGCAAGTTGACATCGGCAACATGATCCACGCCACCGACACCAACGGCCTGGTGGTGATTACGCAGTTACAGCCGATCGCGGTGATCTTCACTCTACCGGAAGACAATCTGCCTACCGTCTCCCAGCACATGAAGAAGGGGACGCTCCAGGTGCAAGCCTACAGCCGCGACGATCAGACCAAGCTGGCTACGGGGAACCTGCTGACCATCGATAACCAGATTGATCCCACAACCGGCACTGGAAAGTTAAAGGCAGTGTTTGACAACCGCGACAACTCGCTCTGGCCCAACCAGTTCGTGAATGCGCGCCTGTTGCTCGAAGTGCGCAAGAACAGTACCGTGATCCCGGCGGCGGCGGTCCAGCGCGGACCCCAGGGCACGTACGTGTTTACGGTGAACTCCGATAAGACGGCGGAGATGCGTCCGGTGACGGTCTCTTTCAGCCAGGGCAACTATGCCGCGATCTCCCAGGGGATTGCGGCAGGCGAATCGGTGGTCACCGATGGCCAGGACAAACTCCAGCCCGGCACCCCGGTGGAGATTCGCGGCGGCGGTCCAGGACAAAAATCCGCTTCCACGGCGGATTCCGGACAGTAGGATTGCCGGGTGAGTTCGCAAAGAAAAATCCGGGGGAGATTCTGCTAAGTTCCTAGCGGCACGACTCGAGTCGCGCCCCTAAAAACCGAAGGAGATTTTGGGGTATTGCCCCGGGAAACACAAATGGCCAGTGGCGGTCCATCACGGCTTTTCATTCTTCGACCGGTAGCGACTTCGCTGCTGATGATCGGGATTCTCCTGGTCGGCGTTGTGGCCTACCGACAGTTACCGGTTTCGGCGCTGCCCCAGGTTGATTATCCGACGATTGAAGTCACCACGTTCTATCCTGGTGCGGGGCCGGAGGTGATGGCGTCCTCGGTTACGGCGCCCATGGAGCGGCAGTTCGGACAGCTGCCCGGGCTGTCACAGATGACCTCCACCAGCTCTTACGGCAGCTCAGTCATCACCCTGCAATTCGTCCTCGAAGAAAACATCGATATTGCTGAACAGGAAGTGCAAGCGGCCATCAACGCTGCCGCGACGTTCCTGCCTCGCGATCTGCCCAATCCCCCGATCTACAGCAAGGTCAATCCCGCCGACGCGCCCATTCTCACGCTGGCGCTGACATCGGAAAGCCTGGCGCTCTCCAAAGTTGAAGACCTGGCGGACACTACGTTGGCGCAGAAAATTTCTCAGTTGAGCGGCGTGGGCATGGTTTCGATCAGCGGCGGACAAAAGCCCGCGGTGCGCATTCAGGCCAACCCTACGGCGCTGGCGTCGTACGGCCTGAGTCTCGAAGATGTGCGCACGGCCTTGGGGCAGGCCAATGTGGATCAGGCCAAGGGTGTGCTTGAGAACAAGCGGCAGGCGTTCACCATCAACAGCAACGATCAACTGCTTACGAGCGCCGAGTACAAAGGCGTGATCGTAGCCTACCGCAACGGCGCTCCGGTCAAGCTCACCGACGTGGCCGCGGTGATCGACAGCGCCGAGAACGTGAAGCAGGCGGCCTGGATGGGAACCATTGAGAACGGTCAGCCGGCGCTGAAGCCGGCGGTAATCGTGAACATCCAGCGCCAGCCAGGAGCCAACATCATCAGCGTGGTGGATCGCGTGAAAGCCGTGCTGCCGCGCTTGACCGACGCGATGGGATCCAAAGTCCAGGTGCAGATCCTGACCGACCGCACCGAGACCATCCGCGCCTCGGTGAAGGACGTACAGTTCTCGCTGGTGCTGACCGTTGGCTTGGTGGTGATGGTCATCTTCCTGTTCCTGCGCAACCTTCCGGCGACCATCATTCCCAGCGTGGCCGTGCCGCTGTCCATCGTAGGTACGTTCGGTGTGATGTACCTGCTGGACTACAGCCTGGACAACCTCTCCCTTATGGCGCTCACCATCTCCACCGGCTTCGTGGTGGATGATGCCATCGTGATGATCGAGAACATCGACCGCTTCCTCGAAGAAGGGCACTCTCCCATCGAAGCCGCGCTCAAAGGCGCCGGGCAGATCGGATTCACCATCATCTCGCTGACGGTTTCGCTGATCGCGGTGCTAATCCCGCTGTTGTTCATGGGCGACGTTGTCGGCCGACTGTTCCGCGAGTTTGCCGTCACGTTGGCAGTGACCATCATCATCTCGGCGTTCGTCTCTTTGACGCTCACGCCCATGATGTCGGCGCGGTTGCTCAAGAATCCCAAGACGGTGAAGCACGGCCGGTTATATTTTGCTTCCGAGCGTGCCTATGAGCGGATCATCGCGTTCTACGGCCGCACCCTGCAATTCATCCTGAAACACCAGACGGCCACTCTGCTGGCCACGGTGGGCGCTCTCGTGCTCACGCTGTATCTCTACACGATTGTCCCGAAGGGCTTTTTCCCGGTGCAGGATACGGGCGTGATTCTGGGAGTTTCCGAAGCGCCGCAAAGCATCTCGTTCTACAACATGTCTGAGCAGCAGCAGAAGCTGGCCAAGGTGATCCTCAACGACCCGGACGTGGCCAGCTTGTCTTCGTTCATCGGCATTGACGGCACCAATACCACGCAAAACAGCGGACGCATCCAGATCAATCTGAAGCCGCACGACCAGCGCAAGGCCGATGCTACGGAGATCATCCGCCGTCTGCAGCCGGAGCTGGCCAAGGTGGAAGGCATTACGCTCTACATGCAGCCGGTGCAAGACCTGACTGTGGAAGACCGCGTCAGCCGCACCCAATTCCAGTATTCTCTCGAAGACGCCGATGCCAACGAGCTCGACGATTGGGCTACTCGCATCGCGACCAAGTTGCAGTCGCTGCCACAGCTTCGCGACGTGGCTAGCGACCAACAAAGCGCGGGCCTCAAGGCCGACCTGGTCATCGATCGCGATACCGCAGCGCGCTTCGGTATCCTGCCCCAAGCCATCGACGACACGCTCTACGACGCATTCGGACAGCGCCAGGTGACCACGATCTTTACCCAGCTCAATCAATACCACGTGGTGCTGGAGGTGGGACCGCAGTTTCAGGACGATCCCACGGACCTGACCCGAATTTACGTGAAGTCGGTGACCGGGACGCAGGTCCCGCTCTCGGCCTTCAGCCATTTCCAGACTTCGAATACCCCGCTGGCCATCAACCATCAGGGACAGTTTCCCGTGGTGACTATCTCATTCAACTTGGCGCCGGGCGAATCGCTGGGCAACGCTACCAAGGCGATCGCCCAGGCCGAGAGAGATATTGGCATGCCGGTCAGCATTCATCCCAGCTTCCAGGGCACCGCCGCCGCGTTCCAAAATTCGCTTTCGAGCGAGCCGTGGCTGATTCTGGCCGCCCTGGTCACGGTATACATCGTGCTGGGGGTGCTGTACGAGAGCTACATCCATCCCGTCACGATTCTCTCCACGCTGCCGTCAGCCGGCGTGGGCGCAATCTTATCGTTGATTCTCACGCGCAATGACCTCACCGTGGTGGCGCTGATAGGCATCATCTTGCTGATCGGCATTGTGAAGAAGAACGCCATCATGATGATCGATTTTGCGCTCGAAGCGGAGCGCAAGGATAACAAGCCGCCGGAAGAGGCCATCTACCAGGCCAGCCTCCTGCGTTTCCGTCCCATCATGATGACAACTATGGCCGCGCTTCTGGGTGCGGTCCCCCTGGCGTTCGGACGCGGCACAGGCTCAGAGCTGCGCCAGCCGCTGGGCATCACCATCATCGGCGGACTGTTGCTGAGCCAGTTGTTCACCCTCTACACCACTCCTGTCATCTACATCTGGTTTGACAAACTCGCCCGGCGCTTCTCGCATTTGAGGATCGGCAACGTGATTACGCCGGAGCGGGAGCCGGAGCCGGAAGGTGAACCGGTGCACGGAGACTAAGGTCGAGCGATGAAACAAATTGCCAAAATTGTCATGGCGGGAATTGACAGAATTGAGAACCTCCCCGTGCGGAGTTTTTCGATTACTCGATTACTCGATTTTGACAATTTTCAAGCTTCGAAATGAACATCTCTGCGCCATTTATCCGGCGGCCCATCGGCACCTCGTTGCTGGCCATTGCTCTGATGCTGGCCGGTATCCTGGCCTACACGCGTTTGCCGGTTGCGCCCCTTCCACAGGTGGAATATCCGGTGATCAGCGTCTCTGCGGGTCTACCGGGGGCCAGCCCGGAGACCATGGCTTCATCCGTAGCCACGCCGCTCGAGCGGCAGTTTGGACGTATCGCCGGCGTGAACCAGATGACCTCCAGCAGTCAGCTGGGGTCCACCAGCATCGTCCTGCAGTTCGACCTTAACCGCAATATTGATGCCGCTGCCCGCGACGTGCAGGCCGCCATCAATGCTTCCTTGGGACAGTTGCCGGCCAACTTGCCTACGCGTCCGAGTTGGCGCAAGAGCAATCCGGCTGACGCGCCCATCATGATTGTGGCACTGACGTCGGAAACCATGACCCAGCCGCAGATGTATGACGTGGCTGACTCCATCCTGGCCCAGAAGGTTTCCCAGATTCCCGGTATCGGCACAGTATTCGTCGGAGGCGCTGCCAAGCCGGCCGTGCGGGCTGAGGTCAATCCCACCGAGCTCGACAGAATGGGCATTGGACTGGAGCAGGTGGCGAACGCCTTGAGCGTGGCCAATGCCAATGCGCCCAAGGGCGAAATCACGAACGGCCGCTACACCTGGCAGGTGACGGACAACGATCAGCTGTTCAAGGCCAAGGACTACAACAACATCGTAGTGGCCCAAAACGGAAACGGGATCGTCCGGCTTCAAGACGTGGCCGACGTCCAGGACTCCGTCGAAGACGTCCGCAATGCCGGCTGGGCCAACGGCAAGACTTCGGTGCTGATGATCGTCTTTCGCCAGCCGGGCGCGAATATCATCGACGCAGTGGATCGCGTGCGCGCGGTCTTGCCGCAGTTGGAGTCTTCGATTCCAGCGGCCATCAAGCTCGGCATCATCATGGATCGCACCACCACGGTGCGTGCCTCGGTCCACGACATCCAGATCACGCTGCTCATCTCGATCATCCTGGTAGTCCTGGTGGTCTTTGTGTTCCTGCGCAGTCTCCGCGCCACCATGATTCCCAGCGTAGCCGTTCCGCTTTCTCTCATCGGGACCTTCGGCGTGATGTATCTGTTCGGCTACAGCATTGACAATCTTTCGCTGATGGCGCTCGCCATCTCCACTGGATTCGTGGTGGACGACGCCATCGTGGTTATCGAAGACATCACGCGCTACATCGAAGAGGGTCTTTCGCCGGTCGAGGCGGCGTTTCGCGGCGCCCGGGAAATCGGCTTTACAGTGCTCTCTATGAGCACGTCTCTGATCGCCGTGTTCATTCCCATCCTGCTGATGCAGGGAATTGTAGGCCGCCTGTTTCGCGAATTTGCGATTACGCTGAGCACCGCCATCGTGATGTCGCTCTTGATCTCGCTCACGCTCACCCCGATGATGTGCGCCAAGTTCATGCGCCACAGCCCACGCGAAGGCCACGGCTGGCTCTACCGCACCAGCGAATGGCTTTTTGACCAGATCCTCAAGATCTACCGGCACAGTCTGGGCTGGGTGCTGCGGCATCAGGCTTTCACCTTGGGCGTTACCATCGCCACCGCGGTATTGAGCATTGGTCTCTACATCTACATTCCCAAGGGCTTCTTCCCGCAGCAGGATACGGGCCGGCTGGGTGGCAGCGTGCAGGGCGAACAAGATGTCTCTTTCGCCTCGATGCGCACCAAAATGTTGCAGCTTACTCAGATCGTGCTGAAAGATCCGGCGGTTGAAAGCGTCGGAAGTTTTGCTGGCGGCGGCGGACCCGGCGGAGGCGGCACCAACACGGGGCGCATGTTTATCATGCTGAAACCGTTGAACCAACGAAAACTATCGGCCGACCAGGTCATTGCCCGTCTACGCCCCAAGCTCACCTCCGTACCGGGAGCCACTTTGTTCTTGCAGTCATCGCAAGAGCTGCAGATCGGCGGACGCGGAAGCAATTCGCAGTACCAATACACGTTGCAATCGGAAGATTTGAACGAGTTGAATACTTGGGCTCCGCGGATCCTGGCGAAGTTACGCACACTGCCTGACCTGCGCGACGTGAACAGCGATCAGCAGGATAAGGGCTTGTCGGCTGTGGTGGTCATCGATCGCGACACCGCGTCGCGGCTAGGGATCTCGGCCGCCCAGATCGATGCTCTGCTTTACCAGGCCTTCGGCCAGGACCAGGTGTCGGTCATGTACGAGCCCCTGAATCAATACCACGTGGTGATGGAGGTCGCACCGCAGTTCCAGCAGGGGACCGATGCGCTCGAAAGGGTCTTTGTACACTCCTCCAACGGGACCGAGGTGCCGCTTTCGACCTTCGCGCACTTCGCACCTTCCAATACCTCATTGCAGGTGAATCATCAGGGCTTGTGGCCGGCAGTAACGATCTCCTTCAACCTGCCGGCCTCGGGAGTCTCGCTCGACAAAGCCACGCGATCGATTGAAGACGCCATGGTCCAACTGGGCGTCCCCAGCGACGTGCATGCAGGATTCCAAGGCACCGCCGCGGCCTTCAAAGACACCGCCAAGAGCCAGCCCCTGTTGATTCTGGCGGCGTTGGTCACCGTGTACATTGTGCTGGGCATGCTCTATGAGAGCACCATCCACCCCATCACTATTCTGTCGACGCTGCCTTCCGCAGGCGTAGGGGCGCTTCTGGCGCTCTTGCTTACCCGCATCGACCTAACGGTGATCGCCGTGATAGGAATCATCCTGCTGATCGGCATCGTGAAGAAGAACGCCATCCTGATGATCGACTTCGCAATTCAGTCCGAGCGTGCGGACAACAAAACTCCCGAAGAAGCGATCTATCAGGCCTGCCTGCTGCGTTTCCGGCCGATCATGATGACCACCATGGCGGCGATGCTGGGCGGACTCCCGCTGGCTCTGGGTAACGGAGTCGGCGCGGAATTGCGGCGGCCCCTCGGTATCTCGATCGTCGGCGGCCTGATCGTGAGCCAGGCGCTCACGCTCTACACCACGCCCGTGGTCTATCTCTACCTGGACCGCCTGCGCTTGCGCGCCGGAAGGTGGAAGACCGCAATCCTCGGGCGTCTGCCGAAAAGGGAACCGCTGGCTGGGCCGAGCGGGGATTGAGGGTAAAATCCCTTCAGTGTTTGTGTGACTGACCAGCGATCGCGCGATCCCGTTCGCCTCAATGGCAGACTCGGCTGGGCCTCCGGTCGGATTCTGTCTGGCCCTTGCTGTGCACGTGATCGACGAGGCTGTAACCGGATTTCTTCGCGTTTACAACCCAACTGTCCTGGCCTTTCGTCCCGAAGGATGGTGGTTTCCCCCGACATTTGAGTTTCGCGAGTGGCTGCTCGGGCTGATTCTGGCGGTGCTCTCGGCGCTGACGCTTTCGCCTTTCTTCTTTCACGGATATCGCTGGGTGAGGCCCCTCGGATACCTCCTCGCCCTGGTGGCGGGAATCCTCAACGCGCTCGGGCACATCACCGGGACGATTCTCGGACACACGGTCTCGACCGTCGGATTTTCCCGGCCGATGCCCGGATTCTATTCGTCGCCGATCCTGCTGGCGGCCGCAGTGTATCTGCTGTTTTGGTTGGTCAGGTCTTCCCAGGTGGTACCCGAAAAGCGATGGGCCACGCCTTGAAATTGCCAGGAAGGGTTGCTCGGGCTGATGGCTAATGGGCCTTCACTGGATTCTCAGCTTCGGCATGCTGCTCAAGCGCGCGTTTCTTGCGCCGGCTAAGAATGAACGGACGCCGACGGCGACGCTCCACTCGTTTATCGATCTTCTTCCAGAATCCCCAGAAGTAGTCGCCGGCCGAGATCAAGGAAACCGTTACCATGAACCAGATCGACATGATCGCGATGAGCCGCACCGGAATCACCAGCCATCCGAAGACCCATTCGTTCCAGCGTAGCGCCAGGATGGTCGCTACCACCGAGACGATTTGGATCACCATCTTGAATTTGCCCAGCTCGCTAGCCTCGATGGTGAAGCCTTCGGAGGCGGCGATGGAGCGCAGGCCGGAAATGAGGAATTCTCGTCCGACGATGATGATGGCCACCCACACGCTCACGATCGAGGGAATCAGTTGGACCAATGTGATATATAGGGCGGCGATCATCAGCTTGTCAGCCAGGGGATCAAGCAGCATGCCCATGGTCGTGATCTGCCCGCGGCGGCGGGCCAGGTAGCCGTCGACGCCGTCGGTAATCGAAGCCAGAATAAAGAGGCCGGCGGCCAGACAGGCCCGCAAAGTGAGCTGATGGGGGCCCAAATACGACGTGGTAAGGATCCAGACGATCAGCGGAATGGCCGCGATACGCGAGAGCGTAATGTAGTTCGGCAGGTTCACAACGGATACGAACGGTCTTGGGAAACGACTGCTTCGATTATCCTAAACTTGCCCACCCTAGCGCAAACCCCGAAACCACCTATTTCTTGCCGTTTACCGTAGCCAAGCACCGGGTATAAAGCTCCAACAGTTGGGTGGTATCGTCCTCGGCCTTGTTGGAGCCGGCCTGAAACCCTGCGGGTCCGGTGCCCTTGCCAACTCCCGTGGTCGCGGCAATGAACTTCATCAAGTCGAGAGCAATATCCTCGTTGCGCCGCGAGCCTACCAGTCCTGAGATCGGGTCCATGGTTTGTGCCTCCAAGAGTACTTCAGATGCAAGTATTGTAGCCGGGGCGGGGGAAATCGGGTCATCGGGAGATCGCAGGGGACCATCCTGACATCGGAGGAAAAAAGCGATCGCCAAGGTCCCAACGGGATCGCGCACATCCGGATTCGTCGGAGTTTACGGCAATGACCAGGCGACCAAACCCAGGGGGGTCAATCGCGAGAGATGGTTGGTTGAAACGGTGCCACTGGCTCGGCATCTGCGGGCAGGAGTCCACAGGGTCACACATCCAGGCCGATCGAGCGCATCAACTCCAGGCCGTTGCTCTTGGTCACGACGCCTTCGCGCAGCTTGTAATCAAACGTCATTTTGCCGGCGACGAATTCGTCCTGAAAGTGGACGTTCCGCAGGTGGCCATCGAGCGCGCCTGCGATCTCCGTCAGCGCCAGGTCATGGGTGCTCAGCAGGCCGATGGCGCCGCGTTCCAGCAGGGCGCGCACCACGCCCTCAGCACCAATCCGGCGGTCTTTAGAGTTGGTTCCTTGCAGCAGTTCATCGAGGAGGAAGAGCAGTGGCGGATGATCGCCGGCCAGGTCGAACAGCCGGCGCAACCGGGTAATCTCGGCATAGAAGCGCGAACTCCCTTCCTGTAGAGAGTCGTTGATCCGTATGCTGGCGCCGGCGCGTAGAGGGGTGAGCCGGACGCGGCGCGCCCGCACCGGCGCTCCCGCCATAGCCAACACCACGTTGATTCCCACAGCGCGCAACAAGGTGCTCTTGCCGGACATGTTGGAGCCGCTCACCAGCAGCACGCGCGCCTCACCGCACACCTTGACGGCATTGCGGACGCAGGCCGCCGCCCGCAGCAGCGGATGACCAAGGTCGTCGCCGTCAAGGCAGGCCGTGCCGTCTTCAAATTCTGGGAAAGGGTCCGCCGGATGTTCATAGCTGTAAGCCGTCAGCGAGAGTATGGCCTCGACTTCGCCGATGGCCTCCAGCCACCCCCGCACCTGCGGACCGTGCGCGCGACGCCAGCGCTCCGCGGCCAGCGCCAGCTCGACCGAGTACATCAACGGGACGTTCAGGAGTCGGACAAACAGGTTGTCGCGTGAATCGATCAGGTCGCCGAGGGTCCGCAGCCGCGCGATGGCCTGCGAAGCGCCGCTCTCACGCGAACCAAGCTCGCCCTGCAACGCCAGCAATCGCGGCGCCTGAAAGTAGTGCCGTTGCACGCGGGCCAGGACCCCGGAAAGCAGTTCCAAATCGTGAAGCGCGTGCTCGGTGCCCTGGAGGACTTCTTCCATCGGCTTGCGCAGCCAGAGCATCACCGCGCCTTCGACCAACACCACCAGGAGCAACGGCGTAAGCGTCCCCCAATATCCCCAGACCACGACCGCGGCGACAGCCAGAACCGCCAGGACCGTGGCCACGAACCGCAGCGGCGGCCACTTCATCCGGTTGGGAGCCTCCGCCCATTCGATCAACTTCTGAGGATGCACTCCCACACGCGCATCCTCGCCCAGGACGGCCAGGTCTTCGCGGAGATCCAGCTGGTCGCGCAGCTCTGCTACCGCGGCATGGCGTTCCCGAATGCTGTCCACCGCTGACGGAGCGAGCAGCCACGCCGCCAAATACTCCTCGCCAATCCGCGTGCGCGCGGTGGACAGCAGTTCGAACAGGCCTCCGGGGCAGAACAAATCCAGATCCGCGGCATAGACGTGATGAGGATCGGCAAAGCGCTCGCCGGTCTGTCCGGTTCCGGCCCATCGGTCTTCGATCCGGGCCAACCCTGCGTTGTAAAACGCCATCGCCCGCCGTGCCAGATCGCGGGCCCGCAGTATGTGCGCATGGACCGCAGCCACGGCGATGAACGCCGCCAGAGGGACCGTCAACCACCATGCGGAGAAACGATGCGCGTGGAAAGCCTCCCATGCCCCGATCGCTGCCAACACAAATAGGCCGAGACGAATGTTGCCGAGACGGATGTGGATCGATTCGTAATAAGCGGCGCGCGACTCTCGCGCTTGCAAGCGCTCCTGGTATTGCTGGGCAGGTAACACCGCTTTGAAGATAAATCACTTCGCCAGGTCCGGGCAAAAACGCGCTACGCCACCCGGTCCTGAGGGTGCTCGACGCGAAGCGAATTCTCGACCACCCAGCCTCCGGAGCTGCTAAATCTCTATCCGGTACGGGCGGAAAGACGGTGGCGCTCGAGCACTCGTACATCACTTCGGCTGGCCGACGGGCCCGGCACGGGTAAACAGTTCCGATCTTTCTTGCCGACAACACAATCCAATTGGACGGCGATATACGTTCTTCCCATGAAATTCGGGAGGCCTCCCCGACAAACTCAAGGAGCAATTTGAATGAACGACAAAGATCTCGGTACCCTCGCGCCTCCCACGGAGGCGCGTAGCCACTCCAATTTCAGCCGCCGGTCATTTCTTACAACTGCAGCGGTAACCGGCGCAATCGCCATGCTGCCGGTTTCGCTCTTGGCCGCGACAAATCCCTCTTTTCAGGTTGCCGATAATAAGAACAACGCCGGTCTGGCCCAAGGTGATACAGATATCCTGATCGCGGCAGAGATCGCGGAAGCCTTGGCGGTAACCACCTACACCCACATCATCAACTCCGCGCCTTTCTTCAGCCGCTTGCCGAATGATGACCAGGGATACCTGCTGGCCGCGCGACAGGAAGAGATGTCCCACTACCGGCTTGAGGAGTCAGTGACTCAGCAGCCCACCCCGTTCACGAAGTTCTTTTATCCACAAACCATGTTCGATGATGCCCAGGTAACGCTCAACACTCTGGTCACGCTGGAGGACGCCTTCATTGCCGCCTATCTTGTAGGAGTACGCCAATTCAGCACCGCCGACTTCAGGGTTACGGCGGCGCGCATCATGGGCATTGAGAGCGATCATCGCACCTTGGCGCGGGTCCTGGCTTCGGACGTAGCCAAGCAAGATGGCGGCCCCATCGAGAAGATCACGGGAATCCAGGGAGTAGCCGAGTCGGTTGACCCGCCCAACAACAATGGCTATGAGCGCACATTGAAGTGGACACAGATCGCGCAGGCGGTCGCCGCCTTGACGCCATTCGTGGATGAAACCGCTGCCGCTGCCGGTGGCTTTGATACCAGGCGAGCGTTCAAGTTCGAGCCTTTTACCCCGGTACTGCCGACACGTCTGGGTGACTTTATTTCCTTCGCGGGCTAGAACATTTCCACGGCAATCCGCGACGCTGAGGGTGCGTGCAGAAGCACGACTGAGGGCGGGTCCCCGGCAAGCTGGTCTGGGTTTCAGCTTGCTGGGGATGCTTAGAGGAAAAATCCACGCAATCTGCTGTTGAGGGGCGCTTGAGGGCCAGTCTCATGATGAGCGTTATCGGTCTTCCGTCTTGGGTCTTGGGGCTATGCCTAAACTACTCTTCAACGTTCGCCTCGACCGGATATTTTGGTCCGCTGAGTGGCAGACCCGATTTTCCTCGCTCTGATAGCATCTAGTAATGGATGTCACCTGGCTGACGGAGCGACTGGCTGTGGGCGGCGGTATCTGGAATGACCAGAACATGGCCGACCTTGTCCGCCAGGGCGTTACCCACATCGTTAATATGCAGATCGAGTTTGACGATCGTCCGCTCGCTCGGCGCTATCCCGTCATCGTCCTGCACAATCCTACCGACGATGACTTCCAACCCAAGCCCCCGAAGTTGTTCGAGCGTGCCGTAGAGTTTGCTCTCGCCGCTCTCAACGATGGCGACAACGACAGCAAGGTCTTCATTCACTGCGCTGCCGGGGTGCATCGCGCGCCCATGATGGCCCTGGCGGTAATGCGCGTGATGGGTTGGTCGCTGGCCGACGCGCGCGAACTCATCCAAAAGCGTCGCTATGTGGTCGACTTTGCCGATGTCTACGTGGAGAGTGTGGAGGAGTTTGTCAGAGCCTATGACTCGTCCCACGGGCCTCTGTCGGCAGAGCCATGGGATGGTTCGAGCGCGTGACCGCTAGATAAGGCTCGGCCGCGCATCAATCAGAAAGAATGCGAATCAGGTAGAAGCGGTGATCTAGGTGTCTTTCTCGGGAAGAAAATACAACGGCCGATAGACGGTTTAGCTAAATGGCCGGTACAAACGCAGTGGTTGGCGTGAAGGCGATCTCCTTGACGCGAATCGAAATCGGGTACGTACTCGAGCTTCGAGGGAGTGGTGTGGCGCTGGCACTCTTGCCTCTGCCAAGTATCCCGCTTGAGGACCGTGAAGGCAAGAGTGCCGGTGCCACACCCGTTGGTTGTCAACGTTGTTAGAAAGTCAGGCGCGCTCCCAGTTGCAATTGCCGTGGTATGAGCGCCGAAGTAAAGCCCAGCCCCTGACTGGGAATAACATTCCCAAGGCCGCTCTGTACAAACGTCTGTCCCAACACCGCGCACTCACTACAGATGGGACCAACAACGTTGTTAACGCTGGCGAAGTTGGCGCGGTTGAAAATGTTGAAGCCTTCGGCGACAAACATCAATTGTGCCCGTTCTCCCAGCCCGAAAGACTTGGTCAGGCGGGCATCAAGATCGATGTAGTTTGGCCCCAGTCCGGTATTGCGGCCGGCGCCAATCGGACGATCGTTGGTGGAGTGCCGATCGCCATTTACGTCATCTCCCGCCAGCAGATTGAACGGAAACCCGCTGCTGTAGCGGAAGATCGGGGCCACTTGCCAGCCGCCCAGCCACCGACTCTTTCCCGAGCTCTCCGCAACTACGGCCGCAACGATTCTATTCCTTTGATCGAAGCTCGAGAGCCCGCGTTCGGCGAACAGCTCCGTATTGTCCTGAGGTCCAAAGTCGCTGTTAAAGTCCGTAGTGGTGTCGATGGCTTTGCTGTAGGTGTAGTTCGCCAGGATGCTGTAGTGGTTGCTGAGTCGTTTGGTCACCTCAATGATCCCTCCGTTGTACACGGCTGAGGCGACAGAAGAATATTGGTTCGTCTGCAAGAGCAAGGGGTCCACGAAGCATTGCACGATCGCGGCACCCGCGCACGGCGCAGTGCCCAGGGGATTAGGCGTAGTGGTGTTCCAGTTGTGAACGGTGACAACCTGGCCGTTGGCCGCCAGGGCATTGGTCGAGAACGCCGGCAGCGCGTTGGTGTCAATGGCCACGGGCAATCGTAAGGTATGCACGTAAATGTAACTTGCGGAGACAGCCCAGCTTTTTCCGATCTGTCCCTCAATGCTGAAAGATGCTTGCTCGGAATACGGGTTCTGGTAGCCGGGCTGGGCGCTGAATACTACGCTCAGCGGGGGCGGCGGACCGGTGTTGGTGACGGTGATGCCGAACTGAGTGAGATTGGACGGCGCGATGCAGGCCGCGTTACCCGGAGAAGGCGCAGTGCACCCTACGAGGCCCTGCGCAAACAACGTCTGAAAGATGGTTGCCGAGGTAAGCAGCGAATTCCCCAGGGCGCCGGTGAGAGGCACGAATACTTGAGCAATCTGCCGGTTCCCATTCACAAAACCCAGAGTCTGCACGACATCGGCGATCTGGCCGTAGATCGGCGAGTAGAAAATGCCGAATCCACCACGCACTACGATGCTCTGTTTCTTGAACGGCGACCATGCGAAGGAAACCCGGGGAGCGAAGTTGTCTTTGTCGGTGGTGAGCTGGCCGTACTGAGCGTCGAGTTCGTAGCGAAGGCCGTAGTTGAAAGTCAAGTTCGGCCGGACGTTCCACTGGTCCTGCCAGAAAAAGTCGGCCCAGGGCCGGGGATAGTTGTAGAGGGGATTGCCGAATCCCTGCTGATAAAACTGCGGCAGTCCTAAGGAGACGGACTGTAGGGAGTTGATGACGGCCGGGTTCACCCCGGGTAACCCGCAGGCCGCCGGCGCCTGAAGGCAGGGGCTAAGGATGCCACCCGGAAGATCACCAAAAACGAAACGTCCTGGGAAAAATGTGTGCGACTCGGTCTTGTTGCCGCGCCACAGGAACCCCCCGCCGAAAGTCATGGTGTGGCGGCCGCGGATCATGGTCATGTTTTCCGCGATACTGGGCCTCTGCATGATGGTGGTGCTGGGCAGGAAGATGTTGGTTCCCAAAGTAGCGAAACCGGGGATAACCAGCCCTACTTGTCCGGGTTCATTCGGGATTACATCGAAGCTGCTGTAGTTGTACTGAATGCTAAGTTCATTTTGTGTCCGGGCGCTGAATTGGCGAAACCATGCCGCCTGCGCGGTGTTGTCGTAGGCCGTGACGGAACTGCCCGCGGAGAAGCCAACCAGCGATTGCACGTCCGGGCTTTCTTCATGGTCATGAGCAAAGCCGTAACGGAAATAGCCCTGATTGTGCTCGTTGAACACGTGATCCAGACGCCCGGAGATGAAGTAGACCCGGGTGTCGTAATTGAACAGCCCGCCGTTGTTCTCAAACTGGTTGACCAGGTATTGGTTTCTCGCCACCTGGCCGGCGCTCAAGCCCGTGGATTGGCTGGTGGTCAATGCGCTGGTTAACAGCTGAGCGCACATTGCCGCTGACGCAGGTATAACCGGAGGCCCGCCCGGAGGACCGCTAAGGCACGGAACCGACGGATTTCCAGGCAATGAAGCCAATCCCTGAATGATGGCTTGCTGATTGTTACCGGTTAGCACACCGTTGATAACGGGACCGCCGTTATCAGGCCGGAAGATGCTGGTGCTGGTGAGCAAGGGAACCGCGTTTTGCGCATTCTGGATCAGTCCCTCGGCGGCGATAAACCCGAAGGTCCTGTTCTTCGAAATTGGAAAACCGAAGCTGCCTCCAAACTGCTCACGAGTCAGGCTGTCTTTAGTCTTGGTGCCATTCACATCGGGAAGAGTGGGATCGAAGACCTCGCCGGGCTGCAGGGCCTGGGTGAGAGCGAACGGGTTGCGCGCGTCCAGGACGTCATTTCGGAACAACCCAAAAAGCGTACCGTGCAGATCGTTGGTTCCAGTCTTGGACACAATGTTAATGGTGGCGCCGCTGGCTCCACCTAATGCCGCTCCGTAATTGGTGCGGTTGATCTGGAACTCCTGGACTCCCTCCTGGCTCAGCGTTAGCCGCACTCCACCCGCATCGTCGTTGGCTTCTCCACCATCCACCGTCACGCTGTTGCCTCTCCCGTTGCTTCCATAGAAAGAAAGGCCGCTCTGGGGCGTCTGCTTGACTCGGAAATCCTGATCGCTGGCGAGCCGCGTCGAATCGGTCACTCCCGGCGCCAGTAGTGCGAAGGTAAGGTAATCGCGGCGGTTGATGGGCAGATCCTGGATGTATCGACCCGTAATGGTATTGGCTTGCTTCCCGCTTTCCGTCTCCACCAGCGGCGGTTCTGTCGTCACCTCGACGGTGGAGCTGACCTTGGAAACCTCAAGCGAGAAATTCAAGGCCACAGTCTGCCCTACGTTCAGGATCAGGTTCTTTTCAATCGTGGTCTGAAAACCGTCATGAGCGGCGCTAACGGTGTAGCCGGTTGGAAACAGTCCGGTAATCTCATAGTGCCCGAAGTTGTTTGTGGTGGTGGAGCGCCTGGTGCCGCGCTGAGGATCGGTTGCGGTTACAGTGGCGCCGGTAATGACAGCGCCAGAGGAATCGGTGATCGTCCCGGTAATGGTACCGGAAGCGCCGATACCCTGGGCAAACGCTGCCCCGCTCGCCACGAGCAGGCAAGCAGACAGACTGATCAGAATCCTGATTGACTTCATAGATACCTTCCTTGTTGCGGAACGAGCCGGCTACGTTGAGGGGAATCGGGCTCGAAAAACGAGGGGAGTAACTCACGAACTTCACTTCTCGGCGTTCAATGAACATTCATTCAGACAAATGAACGCTTATTCAGCTTTCTCCGATCACTTAGAGGCAGGAACTCTGCTGGGGTTGTCAGAGAATTTCAGACCGTAAAACCTGGACGCACCCCGGGGCTGTC
>DATDGP010000027.1:0-2114 GCA_036522035.1 Terriglobales bacterium | reverse complement strand
GGTCAAATAGGTCTGTTGAACAACTTTTTCCTGCCGAGGTCTGCGAGATGGAATGACGAGATGGACGAACGGACTGCCCGGCGCAACCAAAAGACTGGGTGCCAATTTGGCCCTTCGAGGTCTTTCCGCTAGTCAGCCTGGATGCGCGCGGATCCCCATGTTGGCCCGGAGCAAAATGCTCCACTTCAGAGGCCTAATACATTGTTGCAGCTCTCACGTTCGTCGATCTTGGATCTTCATCTTGCTCCGCACGGCCGGGCCATACATTTTGTCGAGTCGCGCGAAGGAATTTCACCTCCGCGCGCTCCCAGAACCGTGCATGAACCTCTCGATTCACACGGCTCCCGATGTTCGGCCGTTGCCATGACATAAGACCCAATGTGCGAAGAGCGTTGGCTTGGCGCGGCGAAGCCGGTCAAACCAAACGCCAGCACATTTGGTCCGGTGGCGCAGTGGCTTGAACTTGCGCCGCGCCCACCGAATGACATAGGCATCGATCCGCTTCAGCGTCGGACGCAACTGCGTCTTGTTGAAGTGGCTGTAGTAGGCAATCCAGCCGCGGATGCACGGATTATACATCTGGGCCAGATCGGTCAGAGATTTGTCGCTGCGGTGATGGAGCGCCCAGCTCCTAATTTCTCGGCTGATGCGCTTCAACGCCTTTGGGCTGGCAGCGGGCTGGAAACTATGCGCGAAGATGCGTCTGTCCGCCTTCACCCACTTTATCTTCCGGGCTCGAAACTGGAAGCCGAGAAAGTCGAAGTGGATGTCGGGGAAGTCGTCCTGCCGGTTCGCATCCTTGCAGTAGACGATCTTCGTCTTCTGTGGATGCAGCACCAGCTTGCAGACCGTGAAGCGGTCGGCAATCGCGGTCCAGAGTGCTCGCACCTCCTCGACGCTGCTGCAATGACAAATAATGTCGTCCGCGTACCGCTCGAACGGGATGTGCGCGAACGTCCGCGCCATCCACGCATCGAACGCGTAATGCAGGAATAGATTCGCCAACAGTGGCGAGATCACCCCGCCCTGCGGCGTTCCCGCCACGCGCGGCACAACACTGCCATCCTCCATCTGCACCGGCGCCTTCAGCCAGCGTTCGATGTAGAGCAGCGCCCACCGGCAGTCCGTGTGATGACGGACAGCTTTGAGCATCAACTCCCAATCGATGCTGTCGAAGAAGCCGCTGATATCAACATCGAGCACCCAGTCGTAGCGCCAGCAGCGCTCGCGAGCTGTGTGCACCGCCTCGATCGCAGATTTGCCGGGTCGGTAGCCGTAGGAATCGGCATGAAACGCCGGCTCCACAATCGGCTCCAGATAGCGCCGGGCGACCTCCTGGGCGACGCGATCAGCGACCGTCGGGATGCCCAACGGTCGTGTCCCGCCATTTGCCTTTGGAATCTCGACCCGCCGCACCGGCGGAGGAAAGTAGCTCCCTGACGACAGCCGGTTCCAGAGCTTGTAGAGGTTGCCCGAAAGGTTGGCCTCGAACTCCGCGATCGACTGTCCGTCTACGCCAGCCGCTCCTTGGTTGGCCTTCACACGCTTGAAGGCTTCCCAGACTTCCCGCTTAGGGATCTTGAACGGCTTTGCCTCGTCCACGGGCTCCTCCCGTTTCCAGTTGGCCAGCAGCCAAGGCTGAACAACGCAGCCCCCTTTGCTCCGGCCCCATTACAGGACCTTCGACGCTACTACGGGCTGCTCCGCCCCTGCGCTCCGCTTCGGTACTCTCGCCCTCGCGGTTGGAGCCGCTTGCGGCTTCTCCCTTCACGCCACCGGCGTGACAGAGCGCAGGTTCTCACGTTCCATACGAAAGCTTGGTCGAGCTTCGCGCCGCCTACATGCCGGATGCCGTTCGGGCAGTCTCAGGCATCTCCCGAGCTGATCCCGGAGGAAGTGCCACCCCCCGGTTTTGACATCGCCTAATCCGCTTTCGACACTTCTGCAGCGGTTTGCTTGCGCTCGCCTCTCTCGACCTTGCCTGCCAGGATCGTGTCCCGGCGTTTCCGCAACGCTCACCACCACGGCTTTTGTCCGCAGCAGCTTGCGGTGGCTTGAGATCAGCACCTGATTGCCGAACCCGAAGGGCCCTCCTTCATCTCTCGTATAGTTGC
>DATDGP010000026.1:0-19980 GCA_036522035.1 Terriglobales bacterium | reverse complement strand
AGAGACGCCGGCCTTGCAACGCATGTCGCATGACTTTTCCCGCACCTTGGTTAGCGACATCCTGGAGGGCTTCTGACGTCCGGACGCAGCTTTGCGTCGGCGGAGCGCTTCGTCTCCGAGGTCACCGCCAGGAAGCTTCGCCCCGCCTATGTTTTTATTGGCGACGAAGTGTTCTTTCGCGACCGCTGCCGCCAGGCGTTGCTCGACCATCTCATTCCGACCGACATGCGCAACTTCAGCTTCCATGATCTCGATCTTGCCGAATCGAGCGTGGCCGAACTGATTGACCGCGCACGCACGCCCTCGCTCATGGCACCGTTTCAGGTCTTCTTCGTTCGCGGCGTCAAGGCGCTCTACGGACGCGGTTCGCATGCCGAGGAGTTTGCCGCCATCGAGGGCTACGTGAAAGGTCCCAACCCTGCGGCCGTCATCATCTTCATCGCCGACCACATCAGCATTCCCGCCGACGTCCGTCGCATCGAGATGCAAGACAGAGATCGCTACGAGCGCATCCGCGAAACCCTGGGTGAATTCTGCGCCATGGTCGAACTGGCGCGCGTCGAAGAAACGGACGGCATGCGCTGGATCGTCGATCAGGCGCAAAAAGAGGGTGTGAACATCGAAACCGACGCCGCGCGCGAACTCATCGATTCGCTCGGCGCTGACATGATGCTGGTCAGCCGCGAAATCGAGAAGCTGATCCTCTACGTTGGCGAAAAAAAGCAGATCACTCTCGGCGATGTCGAAACCATGGTCATCGCGGCCAAGCAGCGCTCGCTCTACGACCTCACCGACGCCATATCCGCCAAAGACAAGGCCCGCGCTCTAGCTGTCCTCGATGGCCTGCTCGCCTCCGGCGATGGCGAAGATGCGGCCATCGGCCATCTCTACATGCTCGCCCGTACTTTCCGCCAGATGCTGGTGATCCTGGAAAAAGGCGTCCGCGACTCGCGCGCCATCTGGCAGGCGCTATGGCAGGGCTTCCGGCTGCCGCCGTTCGCCGCCGAAGACGTCATCCGCCAGGCGCGTCGCTACAAATCCCGCGCGGAACTCACCCGCGCCATCCGCCTGGTGGCCCGCGCCGACGTGGCTCTGCGCTCCAACCCTCCCAGCAAACGTCTAGTACTCGAACAGATGGTGATGCAACTGGCCGAAGAGCCTAAAGTAACCGTGAGCGAGTGGCAGCAGGAACAGCTGCAGATGTGAAGAGAAGCTCCTGGCGTCGGCAATATCACTGCGGCGACAATCGTGGCGACACGCCCGTGCACCTCTAGCTTCGTTCTTCGTCATGACCTCGAAAACCATCACTTTCCCCGCGATCCGCAGGGACGCGGGGCAGCTATCGCTATCGTTCGCCGACGCGCAGGAAATCGAAGACGACTAAGTACCAAGTCGATTCCTCATTGGTCAAACGTCTATTCTGTGGCCGGAGATTGGGCCAACTGATGCTCTCGTGGGGGAAGCAATCCTATGACCGCCGAAGAACGTGTGCATGTAGTCCGATTGCTCAAGGTTTCAGAGAAGGGGTACCTTTCCTTGATCGCCGATGTCAACCAAGTGCAATGGAACTGGAATCCTGAGCCGGACCGCTGGTCGGTCGGGCAAACAGCCGAGCACATCATGCAGTCAGAGGTGATATTGTCCCGGCGTCTGCAGCATGCGATCGAGTCCCCAGCGAATCCTGATTGGCAAAGGAAAACTGCGGGCAAAGCCGAGCTGTTGGAGCGCGTGATGGCGGACCGCGGCCAAAAAGCGATAGCACCGGAGCCGACGCGACCTCAGGGGCAATCCAGGGAGGAGGTAGTTCGTCGCTTTAAAGACGTGAGGATGCAGATCATCAAATTCGCTGAGGAAACACAGATTCCACTCGAGCAATACACGGCCGAGCATCCTTTCCCGGTTTTTGGAACACTCAATGCTTACCAGTGGTTGCTCCTGGTTCCACTCCATAACATGCGCCACGACCAGCAAATCGCAGAAGTCAAGGCAGCGCCGGGTTACCCGAAGTAGATGCTGGGCGAGTGCCATTGATTTCCTCAACGACAGCAGAATGGCACCACGAGCAAGTTCAGATCTGAGATGGCAACAGTGAGATTTACGACCCGCCGATGTTCCATGGCATCGCGTCGCAAATCAAGCGCCACACAAACGTGTGGAGGCGAAGGTGTAGAGAGGCGAATGGCATCCCACCAAGGGCGTTTGGTTGCCTTTGGCTACCTTCATGATATGAGGTCTCACCCGCTAGGCGGGATCAGGGTTTGCAGAGAGAATGCCTACTTCCCTAACCGCTTGTTCAATCTCGACTTATAGCGGGCGGCGGTGTTCTTGTGGATCACCCCTTTTTTAACCGCCTGGTCGATTTGGGACGCACATTCGGAGAACTGGCCTTTGGCCTGGGCGGAATCGCCCGACTGGAGGGCCGCCCGGAACTTGCGCAATGCGGTGCGCAAACGGGAGGCGTTGGCGCGGTTCTGCGCTGTGCGTTTCGTGGTCTGACGGGCGCGCTTCAGCGCCGAGAAATGGTTTGCCATGCTGCTCTTGAATGTCCTCTTGGGAGTTTCTTTCCGAAGCACTTATTTTACTTGGGGTTAGACCACGGGGTCAAACTGGAGATTGGTCATCGGACATGGTCAGCGAAGATCATTGCCAACGGTCGGGAGACCAGCCCAGCCCTCTCGCTTGATGATATACAGATGGCCCACCCCCCGATGTACCGATCTCTTCTCCGTTCTTCACCGAACTTTCAACCAATCTCGTTGACTTAGGGCTCAAAACGGCGGTACTCTGAGCTTAATGGTACTGCTTCCGCCCGCGTTTGGGCCGGCAACTCTGCCCCTCCAGCCATTCAAACAAGTCTGCCCTCTCGTCGCCGGAGGATGCGTCTGTCTCGGCCGGTTGCACCATGGCGGGCGTAGTCTATCGGCGCATCGTCGGTGGGGCTTATCTGCGATCGGGGAAAAACCAGTTAAGGGCTGAATCAGGTCAAGGGCTGAATGAAGAAAAATATCGAGATCGTTCCCAACATCGAAAGGCTGTTCGGCACACGTGACGAAAACCTGCAGATCCTAGAACAGGGTCTGAGCGTGAATATCGAGCTCAAATCGGACACGGTGCTGATTGAAGGCGCGGCTCGCGATGTGGCCCGTGCCGAGCAGGTCTTTACCGACTTCGCGCATCTCGGGCGCTCCGGGCACGACCTTGTCCAGGGCGATCTCCGCTCCATGCTGAGGGTGGTGACTGAGGATTCGTCCGCCACGTTGCGCGGCCTCGCTGAAGCGGGCAAGCTGCGCTCGTTCGGCAAGCGACAGGTACAACCCAAGAGCATCAACCAGCGCCGCTACCTCGACGCCATCGAGAAATACGACATGGTGTTCGGCATCGGCCCGGCGGGCACGGGTAAGACCTACCTGGCGGTGGCGATGGCCGTTTCCGCGCTGAATAACAAGAAAGTGAACCGCATCATCCTGGCGCGTCCGGCGGTAGAAGCCGGCGAGCGCCTGGGCTTTCTGCCGGGCACGCTGCAGGAAAAAGTTGATCCCTACCTGCGCCCGCTGTACGACGCGCTCTACGACCTGATGGACGGCGAACGGGTGGACCGGTACCTCGAGAAAAACGTCATCGAGATCGCGCCGATCGCCTTCATGCGTGGTCGCACGCTGAACGATTCCTTCATCATTCTCGACGAGGCGCAGAACACGACCTCCGAGCAGATGAAGATGTTCGTCACGCGCATGGGCTTCAATTCGAAGACGGTGATCACCGGTGACATCACGCAGATCGACCTGCCCGCGACGCGCAAGAGCGGCCTGCTCGAAGCGATGGAGATCCTGCGTAACGTCGAGGGTCTCTCGTTCAACTTCTTCAGCGAAGAGGATGTGGTGCGCCATCACCTGGTGCAGCGGATCGTGCGCGCGTATGACGAGCGCTCGCGCAACCAGCAGATGGCATTGGATTTGCCGCAGGAAGCCGGCGAGGGCCAGGAACAGGAACCTCCTTTGCAGCAGTAAACATAGTAAAATCTTGTCCGGGAGGGCGGTGGGTGCCCTCCCGGATTTGTTTACCCGATCTGTGATCATTTTTGAGAAGAGGATCGATGGGGTGAGCCGTCCCGGCCTGGAACGTTTTGCTCGGCGGGCGCAGAAGCTATCCCGGGCCGAAGGCGAGGTGGACATCCTGATTACCGGCGACCGGCGCTTGCGCGAGCTAAACCGGCGTTTTCTGAGAAGGGACAAGCCGACCGACGTGCTCTCGTTTGCCACCAACGAAGAAGGTGGCGGCGATATTGCCATCTCTGCCGATTATGCCCGGCGCAGCGCGCGTCTCCACGACCACTCACCGTCCGATGAGTTGAAGATCCTCATTCTGCACGGCATGTTGCACCTCGCCGGACACGATCACGCGGTGGACCAAGGCCAGATGGCCCGACTGGAAGCCCGACTGCGCCAGCGGCTCAAACTTCCCCGGTCGTTAACCGAGCGAGCCTCTTCGACGCCGACCGAGCGCGCTAAGCGGGCGACCCCGCCAACGCGAAGGACATCGCGATGAACTCTGTCGTGGTCACCGTCATCGTCTTGCTGTGCGCTTTGTTGGCTCTGGTTTCCTACGTGGAGCAGTTGTATACGGAGAGCGGAAAATTTCTGACTCGGGAATTTCAAGAGAACATCGAAGCCTTTGAGCAGCTGGTGGAACCGCGTCTAATTTCGACCAGTGGACGAGCTTTCATGGCGATCGCGGTGGTCGCGCAGCTGTCGATCGCTGCCATCGCGCTGTTGATCGGTTACCTGGTTTTCCAGGATCGGAGATGGACAGCGCTTGAGATCGTGCAAGCTGCGGTCGGCATCATTCTGGTGGTGATCGTCTGCAATCGCCTGGTGCCTTACGTTCTGTTCACACGAACCCGCGGTATCTGGCTGGTTCGCCTGTTGCCTGTTTTGCAAGTGCTGCTCTACATCATGATGCCCTTCACCATCATGCTGGGCTTCAGTCTTTCCGTGGCCGCACTGGCCAAACCACATGAGCCTTCTGAACCTGAGCATCCGTCAGAGGCCGTGGACGCGTTGATTGAAGCCGGGCAGGAAGAAGGCATCCTGGAAGAAAGCGATCGCCAGCTCATCCAGTCGGTAGTCGAGTTCGGCGACACGACAGTGCACGAGGTGATGACGCCTCGTCCGGACATCTTCGCCGTTCCCTCTGGAACCACCATTGAAGCCTTCACGGCCTTGCTGCGCGATAAGCCGCATTCGCGCGTACCTGTCTACAGTACCAGCATCGACGAGATTCACGGCATGGTTCTGGCGCACGACATCATTCAGATCCCCGACGACCGGGCGACGACGACGACCGTGCGCATGCTGCTGCGGCCGGTGTTGTTCGTCCCCGAGACCAAGAAGACGGCGCCGCTGCTGCGCGAGATGCAGAGAGAAAACGTGCACATGGCCATCGTGATCGACGAGTACGGATCGGTGGCGGGTTTGGTGACACTTGAGGATCTGGTCGAGGAGATCGTGGGAGAGATTGGCGACGAGCATGAGCACGCTGTGGATATTGTCCGCGAGACTGAGAACGCTTACGTCATGAAAGGCAATGTGGATGTCGGGCGGCTGGAAGATCTTTTCGACCTGCACATCGAACAGCACGACACAGCGACCGTCGGCGGACTGGTCAGCGCTCTGGTCGGTCACATCCCCCACGCCGGGGAAGTCATCGAAGATGATGGCCTTCGCTTTGAGATACTCGAATCGACAGATCGCAAGGTCGAAAAAGTGCGCGTCAGCCGCTCGCAGCCTGAACTGCCATTCGACAAGGTTACGGCATAGCTAAACATATGGCGTTCCGTTCCGGGTTCGTCTCCATCATCGGCCGTCCCAACGCCGGCAAGAGCACGCTACTTAACGCCTTGGTAGGCGAGAAGGTGGCCATCGTCACAGACAAGCCGCAGACCACGCGTACCCGTATCCAGGGCATGCTCAACGTGAAAGCCCGGCCAGGAAGGCCCGCGGCACAGATCGTCTTTATCGATACGCCCGGCGTGCACAAGCCGGACAGCCGCCTGAATCGCAAAATGATGCAGGAGATTCACGCTGCCCTCGAAAGCCGCGACCTGATCCTGCTGATCGTCGATGCCACCGAGCGATTCGGCCACGGCGACCAGCACGTGCTCGACTTGGTTAAGAAGAGCGGCGGTCCGGCCTTCCTGCTCCTCAACAAGATCGATAAGCTAGAAAAGGAAAAACTGCTGCCGATGATCGACCACTATAGCAAGCTCCACGAGTTTGCTGAGATCATCCCCATCTCCGCCGCGCGCAAACGCGGATTGGATACGTTGGTCGATAAGATTGTCGGCGTACTCGACGACGGCCCTCGGTACTTTCCCGAAGAGCAGTTCACCGACCAGCCGGAGCGCTTCATCGCCGCCGAGATCGTTCGCGAAAAGGTGCTGCTCAAAACCAGCAAAGAGCTGCCCTACGCCACCGCCGTCATGATCGACCGCTACGAGGAAGAACTGGCGCTGACGCGGATCGCGGTGACCATCTACTGCGAGCGGGAAGGTCAGAAGGGCATCCTGATCGGAAAAGGCGGACAAAAACTCAAAGAGATCGGCACCGCCGCGCGGCTGGAGCTGGAAGCTCTGCTGGGTAAGAAGGTCTTCCTTGAATTATTCGTCAAGGTGAAAGCGAACTGGCGGCAATCGGAAGCCTTTGTGGAGGAGCTGGATTGGCGAAGAGGTTGAACCCCTTCCTACCTCGTAACCGGCTTGGGTTGGCCTCCCAACGAACCGCTCTAAAGGGGCACTGGACTTCAAACACCGGTGGAACGAAGGGATCCTACTCCTTCACCGCAATCCCGAGCGTCTTCATCTTGCGATACAGGTGACTGCGCTCCAACCCGAGAACTTCTGCAGTGCGGGTAACGTTACCATGGTTTTCGTCGAGTTTCTTGAGGATGTAGTCGCGTTCGTACGCGGCGCGGGCCTGATGGAGCGTGGAAAAAGCAGATGCGGCGCGGCCGCTCTCGCGGTGCATGAGCGGAGGCAGATGTTTGCGTTCGATGCGGTGTACGGTCGGATTCATGATGACCAGCCGCTCGATTACGTTGCGCAGCTCGCGTACGTTGCCGGGCCAGGAATAGCGCGACAGGATCTCAATCGCTTCGTCGGTGATTTCACGCGGGCGGCGCGTGTAAGCAGAAGAGAATTCCTTCAAGAAATGCCGGGCCAGCATGGGAATATCTTCTTTACGTTCGCGTAGCGGCGGCACGTAGAACGGAATCACATTCAGCCGGTAGAACAGGTCTTCGCGGAAGTTGCCTCGGGAAATCTCCTCTTCCAGATCCTTATTCGTCGCGGCGATCACGCGTACGTCGACCTTGATAGGCGCGTCGTCGCCTACGCGGGTGAATCTCTGCTCGTCGAGTGTGCGCAAGACTTTGGATTGCGTCTTTAAGCTCATGTCGCCGACCTCATCCAGGAACAAGGTACCGCCGTCGGCCTTTTCGAACTTTCCTTCCTTATCGCCGGCGGCGCCGGGAAGCGCGCCCTTGCGGTGCCCGAACAGCTCGCTCTCAATCCAGTCTTCGGGGATGGCGGCGCAGTTGACCTCGACGAACTGGTTGTCGTGGCGCAAGCTGTGGGCGTGAATGGCATGCGCCACCAGCTCCTTGCCCGTCCCGGACTCACCGAAGATCAACACCCGGCCGTTGGTCGGTGCCATCACGGAAATCTGCTGGCGCAGTGCTTTCATGGGAATGCTTTCGCCAACAATCACAGTTTTGGACTGAATCTGTCTCTTGAACTCGGCGTTCTCGCGGCGCAGGCGAGATGCCGCAACAGCGTTCTTGATGATGATGAGCGTCTTGTCGAGTGAGAGAGGTTTTTCTAAGAAGTCGAAGGCCCCGAGCTTAGTGGCGCGTACCGCGGTTTCAATGGTGCCGTGCCCAGAGATCATCACCACTTCAGGGGCACCCTCTTCTTGGCGGATGCGCTGCAGGACCTCGAGACCGTCCATACCTGGAAGCCAGATATCGAGCAGGACCACGTCGCAAGCACGACGCTGCAATTGATCCATGCAGGCTTCGCCACTCCCGGCGAGTACCACCTGGTAGCCTTCTTCCTCGAGGATGCCGCGCAGCGTTTCGCGAATATCGCGCTCGTCATCGACCACCAGGATACTAGACATGGTGCTCCTCGGTGGGAGCCACGGCCGCGGCCAGCGGTAATTCGACAATGAACCTGGCACCCTCCGGATGGTTCTCTTCCACGCGCACCGAACCGTGATGCTCTTCGACGATGCGCCGCACGATGGCCAGTCCCAGTCCGGTACCACGCTTCTTGGTGGAAAAGTAAGGCAAAAAGAGCTTCTCTTTGACTTCGCGGGTGATGCCCTGACCGGTGTCGGCGACGGTGATCTCCACCGTCTCTTTGCTCTCGAGCAGCGACGTGGCGAGGTGAATCTCCCTCACCAGCGACTGCTGGGTGGCTTCGGCGGCGTTGTCGATCAGGTTGGCCAGCGCACGCTTGATGGCTTGAGGATCGGCCAGGGCCGGAGGTAGCGCCGGATCAAGCTGCTTCTCGACACGGATTCCGTCGAGGCGGCCGTCAAACATGGCTAGTGCGCCTTCGACGATCTCATTGATGTCGGAGGGCCGCGGCTGTGCGGCGGGGAATAGTGCCAGCGTGGAGAAATCGTCGACCAGAGACCGCACCGTCTGCACGGCGCCGCTGATGGTATCGACGCAGGTTTGGATCACCGCAACGGATGCCTCATCCGGCGATGAGCCGCGCTCCAGGTGCTTGCGGATGCGCTCTGCTGAGAGCCCGATCGGCGTGAGCGGATTCTTGATCTCATGGGCCACGCGGCGGGCCACTTCGCTCCACGCGGCCTCACGCTGCGCTTTGAGCAACTCGCTGAAATCTTCAAAGACAATTACGTAGCCCAGCCGCTGTTTGCCGTGTTGGACCGAAGCTACTGTCACGCTGGCGTTGAGCCTATCCTTTTCCGTGGGGATTTCGAACTGGGCTGCGGTGATGCCCATACGATCGGCGCGGCGCATCAGGTGCTCCAGGTCGGCGGCCACGTCGGTGGTAAAGAACTCTGCCAGGGTCGAACCGGAAGCGGGGCCACCTCCCTGCGGCCAGAACATGCGACCGAAGGCCAGATTGGAGTGAGTAACGCGCCGGTCAGAATCGAGCGAGATTACGCCGTTCGGAATCGATTCCAGAATGGTTTCGATGTGACGGCGGCGCTGCTCGAGTTCGGTGTTGGATTCCCCCAGCGCTTTCGCCGATTCTTCAATCTTGCGCCGGCTGCTCTCTAGCTCGGCGGTCATGGTGTTGAACGAACGCACCAGTTCGCCCAGTTCATCGGCGGCGGAAATTTCCACGCGGTGTCCCAGATGCCCAACCGAGATCTCGCGGGTGGCCTCCGCTAAGGCTTCCACGGGACGCGTCACCAGCTTGGCGACAAACAGTGAGAACCAGTAGGCAACAAACAAGACCACCACCGTCAGCAAAGTAAGCAGCAGCATGTAGGTGCCGCGAATGCGCTTGGCTTGCCGGCTCAATTCCAGATACTGCTGCTGGTTCTGCTGGATCTGGTTCAGCGTGGGCGTGAAATCGGCAGGCAGCGGGATGGCCACCAGAATCATTCCCTGCGCACCGGCCGGCGACGCCGAGAGCAGATACTCCGTTTTCCCCCCATTCCATTTTTGCGGCGCAGCCACCAGTTGCTCGAGATCGGGCATCTGGCCGCGGAGTGTCGTCCAGGGCCGGGGAGAATTCCAACTGGCGACTTCGTTGCCCGCTGCCACGGCGATAATGAAGCCGCCTTGAAGCGTGGGCTCGTGGCGCTGGAACTCACGCAGCAGAGTGGCGTAGTCCTGGTTGTCAAATGCGCTGACCGTTCTGGCCGATTGCGCAATCTCCACTGCCTCCTGGCGGGCGTTGTCGCCGGCGTATTCGGAAAGCAGCGTCACCATGTGCCCGGTATCCTGCTGCAACTGTGCGACCGGACCGGAAAACCATTTGTCGATAGAGCGGTTCATGAGCAAGAACGAGAACATGAACATCCCGAGCGCCGGGGCGAACGACAACAGCAAAGCTCCGATCACCATGCGCGTACGAAAGCGCGAGCCCAGAACGCCAAGGCGCCGTTCCGCGTAGAGTTTGAGCAGATTGCGGAACAGGACAAAGGTCAGCGCCACCAGCAACAGAAATACCAGGGCGGAAAGTGCCACCAGCACCAGGGTCTGCTGCGCCGAATCCGGACGCAGCTTCAAGTTGAAGGCCTGTTCGGAAGCCACCAGTGCAAAGAGGAGGAACACTCCCGCCGCCAGCGGGATAAGCATGGTCCGTCGTTGGCTCAAACTCAGCGACCGTTTTTTCTTCTCTGGTTGTGAGGCCGGCACAGACATCCTTGTCGCGCAATTCGTTCAGGTGAGAGCTACGGTCATTATAAGCGCCTAGAATCAGCCGTCAGGGGAAAGGATCGCCACAACCGCGGTGAAGAGCAAATCCGAACCATCGGCACTACGAGGGTCTTGATTGCATAACTCATGCACATAAGTATTGGCCAAAAGTGGAGAATCCTGGCGTTGGTAAAATCTCCGCGAAAATGTCATAGCCCAGAAGCGGAAAAACAGCTCATCGCTACGAGCTCTGACCAGCGAAGAGTTTCGCGCGAACGCACCGTGCCGTAAACGTGCCGTATGGCCTGCTACCAAGTGCGCCAAATCGCGCCTTTTCAATACCTCTTGCAAATGCTTCCGTGCGGGCTTGAGATTGGGCAAGTTCTTGAAAAGCTTGGTGAGCGCGGAAGGAATCGAACCTTCAACCTACTGACTAAGAGTCAACCCATGCGGCCTCGCGAAATGGCGAGTAAAGCATCAGAAAACAAAGAGTTAACTCAAATTAAGCCCGCACGGAAGGAAAAATTGCCCGCGTTGATTCTGTTGGATTTAGCTGATCGCGGGTGAATGGCTACGTCACAATTACGTCACAGGCATCTACGCCCGCTTTCAACCGATCCAATCCGGTGAAACAGGCTCAAGACCTGCTGACCGAAGATCAGTGGATGATTTTTTACTCCTTGATTCCCATCAAATAACAGTCTAAACTTTAGACGGTTAATCCTATGCAAACCGTCACCCTCAAACTCAAGCAAGCGAGCGTCGTATTGGGCGTTCCGCCTAAGGACTTGCAGAACCTTGTGCAAATGGGAGTCGTCCGACCGGCCCGCCGCAGAAATGTGTGCTGGTTTGACACGAGTGTTCTCCTACAGGCAAAGGTGGCGTTTTACCTCAAGGACTCCCTCGGCAGTTCGAGCGAACTCTTGGCGCGGTTCACGGAGGCGTTTTCGCAGAGCCTGGGCAGAGCGGAAAAGATGGATCTAAGAGACATCTGCCTACGATCCCGCCCTGTCAACGGCAGCGATGCGGTGGAAATCAAGATTCCGGTTCGCTCTTTGGCTCGGGAACTGGAAGACCAGATTCCTCTGGCCTCGGCTTACAAGGACCTTCCTAAGGGCCGCAAGAGACCGGGATGGAAGAAAGACTTTTTGAGGAGTGTGCAAAAGGCCACCGCCGACCTCGGCGATATCTCGGAAGAGGAGATTCTGAAAACGGTTCGAGAAAGCCGCCTAGGTCGAAAGAAGCTCCCGGAGATTACCGTCGTTGCCCGCAACGCTTCGTCCGCAAGCTGCATGGAAGCCAACCCCAGCAGCCGCGCGCGGTAATCCTCACTCCCCCCCGGTGAGGAAGCGCAAGTGGAAACACCAACTGGCGTAGAGTTTGACGTATGAAACAGCGTGCGTGCTCATCTATCCTTTTGGTGCTTATTGCCTCAGGCGCCTTGGCGCAACAGACCGGCAATTCTTCGCCTGTCGCTGTTCCTGACCAAGCGACTGCGGTGAAGCTCGCCGAAAAAGCACTGGCGAAAATCTATGGCAGGAAACAAATTCAATCGGAGAGGCCATTCAGTGCAGAGCTGACTGAGGGCATTTGGCATGTCGCAGGAACCCTCTATTGCAAAGACAACCGCGGCAATGTGATTACTGGCGATTGCGTCGGCGGAGTCGCATCGGCTGAAATTCGACAGAGCGATGGTCGAGTGCTGAAAACCGGGCACACCATGTAGCCTCCCAGGATGGTTGCTGAAGTATTACCATTACGCTCACAACCCCTCAATCAGCGTGTTGAAAAGGCACTTTCCTCCAAACAGCCCCCATTGGGGGTAGAAAATGTCTAGGCCGAACCTCGACAACTCGCACCGAGCGGGGTCGGGGGCGGAAGCTCCCAGGCCAGGGGTGAATTGGAGGTGGGCCCTTCCTCCCCTTGAGAGCAACGTTCGAGCCTACAGCAGGGCCATCACTTCCTTCGCGATCCGGTTCTGGGATTCGGCAACGGCCGCGTAGGTCACATGACCTTGATAGGTGTTGACACCCTCGCGAATTCCCTGATCGGCCTTGATGGCTGCGGCCGGACCCAACTGAGCCAGCTTCATCACATAAGGAAACGTGGCGTTGGTCAGGGCCAGCGTGGAGGTGTGCGGCACGGCTGCAGGCATGTTGGTAACGCAGTAGTGCACCACGCCTTCGACCTTGTAGGCGGGATCGCTATGGGTGGTCGGGTGAGCGGTCTCGATACAGCCGCCCTGGTCGATGGCCACATCCACGATGACCGCGCCTTTCTTCATCTGCGCGACCATCGGCTTGGTGAGCAGCTTGGGCGCCGACGCCCCGGGGATCAGCACGCCGCCGATCACCAGGTCAGCATGCGCGGCCGAACGTGCGATATGGTAGGAATTCGAGGCCAGCGTGTAAACACGGCCGTTGAAGATGTCGTCAATCTCCCTCAAGCGGTTGAGGTTGACGTCGATCATGGTAACAATGGCGCCCATGCCCAGAGCGATCTTGGCTGCGTTGGTACCCACGATGCCACCGCCGATGATGGTGACCTGGGCTGGAGGTACGCCAGGAACACCGCCCAGCAACACGCCGCGCCCGCCCCGTTCTTTTTCAAGGTAGTTGGCGCCCACCTGGACGGACATACGTCCTGCAACTTCTGACATGGGCGTCAATAGCGGAAGCGTGTTGTTGCGATCGCGGATGGTTTCATAAGCGATGCCCGCGACTTTCTTCTCCAGCAGGTGTTCGGTCAGCTCCGGCAGCGGGGCAAGGTGGAGGTAGGTGAACAACACCAGGCCTTCGCGAAAGTACTTGTATTCCGAAGTAATAGGCTCCTTGACTTTCACCACCATGTCGGCGCGTCGCCAGATTTCGTCGGCGCCAGAGATGATTTCGGCGCCTGCGGCCTTGTAATCTTCGTCGGGCATCGACGAGAGATCGCCGGCTCCTGCCTGGATCAAGACTTTGTGGTTCGCGTCCACCAGGGCCTTGACTCCCGAAGGGACGATCCCTACCCGCGACTCGTGGTCTTTGACTTCTTTAGGTACGCCGATCAGCATCAGATTACCTGCTTTCAAAGCTTGTCAGCGGCTAAGCATAGAACGCTCCTTAACGCGGCCTATTCGCTTCGCTGGCGCCATCCCTCGGACGCACATCCACTCTACTCGGCTGTATCAATCTGCGCACGTTGCAGACGATCTGAGAAATCAACGTAAATGGATTTCCACTGGGTGTAAAAATCGATGGCGCCCAGTCCGCCTTCGCGATGGCCGTTGCCCGTCGACTTGGTCCCGCCAAACGGCAAGTGAACCTCGGCGCCGATCGTGGGAGCGTTCACGTAGGTGATCCCGGCGTAGATGTCGCGCATCGCACGAAACGCCTTGTTCACGTCGCGTGTATAGATGGCTGAGGAAAGCCCGTAGGGTACGTTGTTCGCCATGTCGATGGCCTGTTCGAAATTCTCGCAGGGGATCACGCCGACCACGGGGCCAAAGATTTCCTCCTGGGCAATGCGCATCCGGGCATCGACATCAGTGAACACTGTGGGCTCGAAAAACCATCCGTGCACGAACTCGGGTTGGTTCAGGGCTTTGCCACCGGCCTCCAACTTGGCGCCTTCGTTCTTGCCGATGCCCACATACTTTTCGGTGGTCGCCACCTGCTGCTCGTTGATCTGCGGACCGACTTCCACGCTGTCGTCTAGACCATTTCCGACTTTCAGCCGTTGGGCACGGTAGATTAGGCGATCGCAAAATTGACGATAAACACCCTTTTGCACGATCACGCGGCTGGACGCGGTGCAGCGCTGTCCGGTGGTGCCAAATGCGCCCCACAGAACGCCGTCAAGAGCCAAATCGAGATTGGCGTCATCGAGAATGATGATGGCGTTCTTGCCGCCCATCTCCAGCGAACACGGCTTGAAGCTGCGCGCGGCAACTTCGCCGATCATCCGTCCCACCTCGCTTGACCCGGTAAAGGAAATCGCGTTGACGCCGGGGTGCTCCACGATCGGCGCTCCGGCGTCCGGGCCGAACCCGGTGACGATATTCACCACTCCCTTGGGCAGGCCAGCATCGGTGAGGGCCTTCACCAGGTTAAAGGTCGACAGTGGCGTATCTTCCGCGGGCTTGATCACGCAGGTGTTGCCGCAGACCAGGGCGGGCAGCAGCTTCCACGAAGGGATAGCCATGGGAAAATTCCATGGCGCGATCATCCCGCACACGCCAACCGGCGCACGCACCGCCATCGCAAACTTGTTAGGCAACTCCGAAGGCACCGTAGCGCCGAACAAACGACGGCCTTCGCCCGCCATGTAATACGCCGTGTCGACGGCTTCCTGAACATCGCCCCGCGACTCGCTCAGCACCTTGCCCATCTCACGGGTCATCAGCCGGGCGTATTCTTCTTTACGCTCCAGCAGAATCTCTCCAGCGCGAAAAATGATTTCAGCACGCCGTGGAGCGGGCACCAACCGCCAGCGATCAAAGGCCTGGCGCGCGGCGGAGACGGCGTCGTCAACGTCACGCTTGTCCGAGCGCTGGAACACGCCGATCACGTCCCGGGTGTCGGCTGGATTGAGGTTTTCGTAGGTCTGGCCGCTGCGGGATTCCACCCACTCGCCGCCGATGAAGTTCTTGTAGATTTTTCCTGGCATTCCTGTTGATTCTCTGCCTTCCGTGAGAGCAAACTAGCTATCGTACCAAGAGTTCAGCCGGTTCCGAAAGCGGGAGCAAGGCGGGTTCGGCTCGATCTCATCTCGCACCGCCCCGTCCAAGCTATTGATAAGAAAGCTATTCCTGCCATCGAAACCTTGAGCAACGGGATTTATGCTTAATACATTAGGATATAAATTGTGAAAGTATTTGCGTACACGTCTGGGCTAAAATCTTGTCCGAACCCAGGTAGGAGTTGCGATTGAAGAGGAAAGTCTCTCCGAAGTACATGGATTTACCCAGAGAAACATATAAACCCCTAGGGCCCCCTTCGGAAGGTAGGCACTAATGTCGATATTATTGGCCGACGATGACGTTCATCTAGCGACGTTTCTTTCCAAATCACTGGAGTCAGAAGGCTACCGAGTACGCACTGCCCTCGACGAGGCCAGTGTGCTGTCCGAACTCAAGCGGCAAAGCTACCGGCTCATCATTCTGGATCTGAATTTTGGGCCGACCGATGGGTTGCAACTGTTGCAGAAGCTGCGCGCCGAAGGATTGACCACGCCGGTCCTGGTGCTGAGCGCGCGCGACCAGGTTTCCGACCGCATTGAGTCGCTCAAGCTGGGCGCCGATGATTACGTCACCAAGCCTTTTTCTTTCCAGGAACTGTCTGCCCGGGCCAGCGCGATTTTGCGCCGCAAGGCGGATCCTTCCCTGAGCGTCCGCCGGGTTGAAGATCTGGAAATGGATCCCATCACCCGCAGGGTCCATCGTGGCGCCAGAGAAGTGAAACTCAGCCCGAGAGAATTCGAGTTGTTACAGATGCTCATGCGTCGCGCGGGAGAAGCCGTGACCCGACAGCACCTGCTGGAACAATGCTGGGGCAGTCACGAGCCTGACAGCAACCTGGTGGACGTCTATGTCAACTATTTGCGCAAGAAGATCGATGTACCGGGTTCAGACAAGCTGATCCACACAGTACGCGGAGCCGGATACAGGTTGGGGCGGCCGGCACCTGCCCAGGCTCATGGGGGCGCAGCCGAATACCAACCAGTACCTGAAGCCGACGGTGAGAGAATGGGTCCCGGGGTCCTCGATAACGGCCTGCCGGCGCCGATCCAGTTGCGAGCGCTGCGCACTCTGATCCACTCGATGGTGCATGATCTGGCTCAGCCGCTGACCAGCGTCCGCTGTTTTCTGGAGATGATCGCCTTAACGAAGGGCGCTGCCCTCGCTCAACCGGCGGAGTTGAAGACGGTGGACCAGCAAGCCGATCGCGCAGTGGCGCTGGCCAAGGGTATCTCAGCGATGGTGCGCGAAATCGCGCCTCCCACCAGTCCCTGGATAACTCTGGAGACGCTGTTTCACGACGTCCTGGGGGACTTCGCTGTGGTCGAGCAATCCGGCCTGCTGAGGGTCGAGCAGGATTGGGAATCGAGCCTGCGCGTATCCAGCAGCCCTATGCTGCGCCAGTTGCTGATCGTGTTCCTCAGCAAGATCGTGGGACGCAATGCACACCCGCTGGTGCTCAACGTCGGCGCCACGGCCAAGGACGGACGCGTCCAGCTGGACATGCATTGGCGATTGGCTGAGCCCTCCCCTCGACCTCTGCCAGCCATCGGAACATTGCTGACGCGGGAACTCGGCACCATCCAGGCGATCGTTCGTTCACTTGGAGGGAAACTGGCTCTGCCGGAAGGCCAGCCGGAGATATCGCTGACGCTCCCGACGGCCCCTGCCGCAGCGCTTGCCGCCGTCGTCGTGCATTAAGAACGAGGGAAGAGGGAGATCGCCGTGATGGCACGACAGTCGCGGTGATCCAGAAGACGAATCCTACTCTCCCATCACCGCAACTACTACCCTCTTGGCGCGCTGTCCGTCGAACTCGGCGTAGAAGACGCGTTGCCAGGTCCCTAGCAACAGCTTTCCTCCCGTGACCGGCAGGATCACCTGATGGTGGACAAGAATCGCTTTCAGATGCGAGTCGCCGTTGTCCTCGCCGGTCCGATGATGCAGGTAATGCTCGTTGAACGGTGCCAGTTGTTCGAGCCAGCGGTCGATATCATGGATCAGTCCTTCCTCGTTGTCATTCACGTAAACGCCGGCGGTGATGTGCATGGCCGAAACCAGCACCAGGCCTCCCCCGACGCCGCTGGTATGCACAATCCTCTCCACCTCCGGCGTGATGTGGATGTACTCGCGGTGCCTCTTGGTGTTGAAAGTCAGATACTCGGTATGGAATTTCATTTCTGATCTCCGGGAAACTTGCCGCAGTGTACATGGTCTTGAGATGCATGGGCTTCCAGAGGCACCGCCGCCGCATCATACCGTTATGGCTAAGAAAATCGAGATCAACGCCCTGCAAATGATTCCAAAGCGTCCTACTCTGGCCATGCTGCATGCCGCGGCCGCCGGTTGCAAGGCCTGCGACCTGTGGCAGCATGCGACGCAGACAGTCTTCGGAGAAGGACCGGAGCACGCGCGGGTCATGATGATTGGCGAGGTACCCGGCGATCAGGAAGATCGGCAGGGACATCCTTTCGTTGGGCCGGCGGGCACGTTGCTCGATCGCGCGCTTTCCGCGGCGGGAATCGACCGCCAAGATGTCTATGTCACCAACATCGTGAAACACTTTAAGTTTGAACCCAGAGGCAAGCGCCGTATCCACAAAAAGCCCAATGCTGTTGAGATCAGCGCGTGCCGGCCGTGGCTGGACGCTGAACTCGCCGTGGTTCGACCCGAAATCGTGGTCTTGCTGGGGGCGACTGCGGCCGAGAGCCTATTGGGCCGCAATTTCCGCGTCACCCAGCACCGTGGTCAGTGGCTCCAGTCGAAGATCGCGCCATTCGTCCTGGCCACGGTGCATCCATCTTCCATCTTGCGGGCGGAGGACGAGCAATCGCGTCAGCAAGAAATGGCGCAGTTTATCGCGGACTTGAGACCGGTGGCGGAACAGCTCCTGCGGCCTGCGGCAGCGTAGTCTCTCCCCCGATGCTCCGCATGCACGGAGCCCCGCGCCGCAAAATCCAGCCCAGCGCTCTCCCCGGAATTCTCTTAAGGATCGGCTCCGACTCGTCCCAACGAGATTCAAACCGTCGGCTCTTCGGAGACTCATGTTCAGGTCAGTTAAGAATGCACCGCTTTGTCCCCAGACGCCAACAGTCACGTGCGGCACATAGCAGAGGCACACGGGCAAAGCGGCGCGCAAACAAGCAATTCAGAGCTACCTCGAGAAGGCCAGGGTTAAGCCTCCCGACCAATGAATCGCGGCGCAAGGAGGGCCACAGAAGGTGGCCGCGGACGTTTTCTAGGGTTTGGTTTCGTCCGCGGCTGGCGGCTTGGGGGTTGTGGGCTCGTCCTTCATCGCATTCTTGAAATGGCGGATCCCGTCCCCCAATCCTTTGCCAAGATCGGCTAATTTCGAAGGCCCAAAGAATAGTAGGGCGATGATCAAAATCACCAACAAGTGCATGGGTTGCATTAAACCTTCAAACATAGGCTCTTGGACTCCTGTTTACGTACCTGAAATAGAAACTCTGTCACCATCCAAACGTTCTGTCTCTATTGTAGCGCTCCGGAGCAATCACCTCGTCCGATCACCCGCTGGACCGTTCTCCCGACAACCCGATCTTCGAATTGTCAGCTCACGCACCGCTGCCCTCGTGTCTGAACTCAAGTTCGTGCTGTTCCTTCGATTCATAAGCGAATTCATCCGGCTCATCCCGCTTGCGTGCCAGCAGCGGCAGGACGAACAAGATGGACAACGTCGTCGTCAGCATGCCGCCCACCACGACGCGAGCCAGCGGCTGTTGGGCTTGGGCGCCAATGCGATTCGAGAGCGCCGCGGGCAGCAGGCCCAGCCCGGCGGCCATGCAGGCCATGAGAACCGGACGCATTTGCTGGAGACTTCCCGACACCAGCCCCTGCGCGTTGCCGGCTTCACGCTGCGCTCGGCGTACACCCGCCAAAAAGACCACCGATCCCAAGGTTGCCACGCCAGTGAGCGAGGTGAATCCCACTGCCGCCGAGATACTGAATGGAGTCCCCGTGAGCAACAGTGCCCACACGCCTCCGGTGGCGGCGAAGGGCAATACGGCCAGCACCGCCAGCGCATCCCTCCAGCTATGGAACTGGATGAAAAGCAATATGAGAATGATGGCCAAGCTTACCGGGATCACCAACAAGAGGCGACGCTGCTCCTTGCGCAGGCTGTCGAACTCACCCGCCCATTCGTAGGTATAGCCCTCAGGAAGATGAATCTGTTCCTTGAGTCTCTGCTGCAAGTCTTGCATGGTCGTCGCCAGGTCGCGTCCTCGCACGCTGAACTTTACCGGTATATATCGGCGGCCTCTCTCGCGGTAGATCATAAACGCGCCCTCGCGAAAGCCGACATCGGCCACCTGGCCCAGGGGAACGCGATTGCCGTCGGGTGTGCTCAATAGCAGCGCGCGGATGGCTTCTGGCGACTGCCGAAAATCGGGCCGAAAGCGTACAGTGAGATCAAAACGTCGGTCGCCCTCGAGCACCTGCGTCACCGGACTACCTCCGACCGCGGTCTGCACGACGGCGTTGACGTCGGCAGGCATGATCCCGTAGCGCGCAGCGCGGGCGCGGTCGATGGCAATCACCAGGTTGGGCTGGCCGTTCACTTTGAACACGCCAACGTCCTGGACGCCCGGCGTCTTCTCCATCAAGCCAGCGATCAATTCGGCACTCTTGGTCAGCTCCTCGATGTCATCGCCGAACAACTTGAGCGAGTTCTCTCCTTTGACGCCGGACATGGCCTCTTCCACGTTGTCCTGAATGTTCTGCGAGAAGTTGAAGTCGATGCCGGGATAGCGGCTCAATTTGTGCTGCATCTGGTCGATCAGCTCTTCTTTCGTGATCCCGCCCGGCCAGTCGTCGGCAGGCTTGAGCTGCACAAACAT